>JBFILE010000050.1:0-15785 GCA_041599855.1 Thermoplasmatota archaeon | reverse complement strand
CATCTGCGACGAGGTCGAAATCCAGATGGGCCTCGATCCGCTCAACGCGGATTCGGACGGCGACGGTCGCTCGGACGGGGCCGAGATGCTTGACATCGATGGCTTGGGCTTTGGTGATCCGACCATGGCGGACGCCGACGGGAAAAGCCAGTTGCACAGGAATGGCGCCGACGGCTCGTCAGGCCTGCCAATCTGGACCATCAGCATCGGTGCCTTCGGGCTGGCCAGTGTTGTCGCCGCCATGATCGGCTACGTCCTTGTTCGGAGGAAGAGGCAAGACGAACCGTGAAAGCACGTGCGCGGGATTTGCACTGGGGGGAGGGCAATGCCAAGGTAAGGAGTAGGTGTCAGAGCGGGGCATGTTCCACATCACGGTCCCGACTTTGATCCAGCGGTATGCTTGGTGACTTTGGGTGGTGTGGGGGAATGTTCGCCAGAAGCGGTCCATGCGGTGTTTGAGGTGGCGGGTCCGCATTTTGATGAGGGTTCTGGACCGGGCGCAAGGGGATGTGCAGGCAGGAATCAATCCACGCTCCAGTCAGGGCTGTGAAAAGAAGAGTCGAAGGACCGCCGGTCAAGGACGCGCAGCGGGGGCTGCGCGAAGGGGGCAGCGCCCCCTCCGCAGGCCGCGCAGCGGCCGAGGACAGGGACCAGCGAGCGAAGCGAGTTGGTCACCTTCGCCCGGCGCGGCACCCGTACGGCCGGAGCGGGCTTGCCCGCGGAGGCCGGGGCACAAAGGTGCCGGGCCGGAAGGAATCAAACGCGGCCCATGTCCGTGATGCGGACAGAGGCGACATCGGGGATCGCACCGTACGCCTCTTCGAGGGCGTCGGGTCCGGCGCCGGTTTCGTCCTCCATCAGGATGGTGACGTTGACGGACTTGAGTCCGAAGGCGACGGGGGCGAGTTCCACGTTCTGGATCTTCGCGCCTTCCGGCGTGTTCGCGCGGACGGCGGTCTCGATGGCGGCGAGGTCGGATTCGACGCTCTCCGGCATGATCTTGAAGACGACGACGAGTTCACCCACGGATTCACGGCCCCGTGAACGAGCAGCTCGGGCAGACGTAGAGAACGCTTTGGTCGCGGCACTGGCGGGAGCGGCCGATGTTGTCGTTTCCGCACATGGGGCACGGGAAGGACGTGTCTCCGCGGCCCACGAGGCGGCTGCCGGATGACGTGCAGTATTCGGTGAACTTCATGGGAATTCCTCGCTCTCGTGAGATGAGGGGGATGGTTGCCCGAACAGTGGAAATCCGAGGGATTCCACAGGGGGGCGGAGCGCGTCAAAGTGCTCCCCTCATTTAACCCTTCGCCGCAGGTCCTCCCTCGGGGCGCCGGGGGGATCGCCGTGCCTGCCGCGTCGAGTGGACAGGTGCCCGCCGGGGCTCATCCATGGGGCGCCGACCGCCCCTGGATTGCCCGGGAGCAGGTTCGGGACACCGGAGTCATCCCTTCGACTTCGCAAGTTGGGCGTCCGGCACGGCATCCAGTTCCTTCGCGCGGGCGTCCACCGCGGATGCGGCGGTCCATTCGCGGTCGAAGAAGGCACGCATGCCTGCCACCGTCGCCGGATGGTTCGTCTGGATCATGCCGAATCCGACGTCGCGGGACCCTGGGCTTGGCTGAAGGGTCGTGAAGAAAACCTCCCGATCATCGAGGATCCACATGCGGGCGATGACGGATGCCGGGACGTGGCGCATCTCCATGGAGGGCCAGCGTTTCCCGAACTCGGCGTATGCGCGGGCAAGGGCAGCGGAATCCACGTTGATCAGGATGCGGATGCGGGCTCCGGATTCGACAAGGCGGTCCATCATCTCAACCGACACCTTGTCCGGGCGCTCGTCGGGAATCATGGTGATGGCGAGGATTTCCTTCACGCCGCCCTCGAGGCCTTGGAAGAACTCCGTGCGTGCGTCCGTGTCCGTTTCATGGCGCCGGGTGAACACCTCCCCTTCGTTTGCTGCGTAATGGGCGAGGCGGGCGCCGTAGGGCATGGAGCGGGACCATTGGCTTTCCACGAGGGCGCGGAGCATGGCCACCGTGGCCTCATGATCCGTGTAGATGGCGGTGTCGTTTCCTTCGTACAGGTGGCCGTCATCGGGGATGGTGTGGATGAGGAGCGCGTGGCGTCGGTCCGCAATGGCCACGGTCACGTTGCCGCCTTCCACCACGTCGATGACGTCCCGGGCGCGAAGGTCAGCGACCTTGGCAAACGGACCCAGCGTCTCGACATTCGCCTCGGTGATCGGGACCATGAGCCGGAGGTGGATGCCGGCTTCCGCGCGGGCCGCCATGGTGTCGAGACGATGGCGCGCCCGGTCGTGGAACCCGTGGCTCCCGAGAATGAGGACTTCGTCCTCTGCGTCCGCTTCCAGCTCTTCCAGCTTCTCAAGGGTGTTTTGCCGCCCCCGGATGACCTTGAACGTCCCCCGGTCGTTTGCTTCCACGTCGCCGAGGACGGAGAACATGCCTTCGAGGCGCGCATGGTTCACGAGCAGGTCCTTGGCGGCCTCCTCGTGCTGGACCCGCAGCTTCTGGAGGAATTCCCCGAACGGCACGGGGGCGTACCGTTTCGGGAATTCGGGATAGATCGTGGCGAGCCCTTTTTTGTGGAGTTGCTCCAGGATGTGGTAGATCTTGGAAGTGGGCACCTTGGACAACGCGGACGCATCCCGCGCCTCCGTGACCCCGAGGTCAAGGAGCGCGAGATACACGCGGGCCGCGTACTCGCTGAGACCGAAATCCCTCAATTGTTCGATGCGGTACTCGGTGGTTGGCATGGCGTCGTCATCCCTTCAACGCTCAACGTCCGCGACTGACCCGGCGTGCCCCAGCGCAGCCGGATCGAGCACGGACTCGGACGCAGGCTCGTCCGACACGGTGGGAGTCGCACCGGTTTTCATCCAATAAAATCATTTTTCACCACCCCCCGTGGGTAGCCGGCGGGCGGCGTCCTGTCGGGCTCATGCTGACCGGTTCCCCCCGGGGGCTGCATGGTGCCACGTCCGGCCCCGCCCCCCTGAACGATTATATAGGGCGGGGCCATTGCCGCGATCGGGATCGGCGCAGCCCAAGGCCTTCTGGCCCCGGCTTCCCCGAATCCGACGGTGAAAACCATGGCACGTATGCACGCACGCCGACGCGGCAAGGCGCAAAGCAAGCGCCCCGGTCGCGAAACGGCACCTGATTGGCAGCCCATCAAGATGCAGGAGATCACGGAGACGATCGTCAAGCTCGCCCGTGACGGGAACACGGGCGCGAAGATCGGCCTCATCCTCCGCGACCAGTACGGCGTCCCCGACGTCCGCCTTGCCACCGGCAAGCGCATGGCCCGCATCCTGGCCGAGAACGATGTCAAGCCCGACATCCCGGAAGACCTCACGAACCTCATGAAGACGTCCGTGAAGCTCCAGAGCCACCTCGCCGAGCACCGGAAGGACCTGCACAACAAGCGCGGTCTCCAGCTCATCGAGTCCAAGATCCGCCGCCTGTCCAAATATTACCGGACCCAAGGCGTCCTGCCTGCGAACTGGAAGTACTCGCCCGCGACGGCGCGTCTCCTCGTCGGCGAGTGATCCGGTCATGGTCCTTGCGGAGCGGGCGCGCCGCGCCGCTGCCACCCTCGCAGGGGCCGAGTACGCGCGCATCGTCGCGCTGACCACCGCGGACGGCCTTGCCGCCGCGGGCATCCTTTCCCTCGCGCTCCTGCGCGAGGGTGTTGATTTCCACATCCAGTTCCGACAGGTCGGGGACGATGCGTTCTCCGAAGACCTCGTCGCCGAGCACGTGGAGCACACCGTGTTCGTGGGCCTCGGCGCCGGCGAGCGGGACATCCTTGCCCCCCTCGGGTCGAGCGCCATCATCCTTGATCCCGCAGCGACCACGCCCGGGGACTGGGAATCCGTCCACGTGGGCGATGTGGAGGACCGGGAAGGCGGCGTGGACGACGCAAGTGTCGCCGCCATCGCCTACCTCGTCGCCCGCGACATGGCGCCCGCCAACCGGAACCTGTATCCCCTTGCCCTCGCGGGGGCGGTGTCCGAGGGCCACGTCGGCTTCGCGGTCACCCGCGGACTTGACGGCGAACTCCTTTCGGAGGCCCTTGAGCAGCGTGTCATCGCTTACGGGTCGCGGTTCCCGTTCGGTGACGGCCCCCTCATCGAGCACCTGGCCCAGAGCATCGACCCGTACATCCCGGGCCTTGCGGGGCGGGCCCGCAACGTGAAGCGATTCCTTGAGGCCGGTGGGTCGGCCGCCGGCCCGGGCCCGGAAGCGGACGCGGCCAAGATGGATGTGGCGGAGCGTGCCCGGCTCATGTCGCGCGTCGCCCTCCACGTGGTGTCCACGGCAGCGGGCAAGCGCACACCGGACCTGCTCCTCGCCCCCCGCTTCGAGTCGCCCACGCCGTTCCTCGGTACCCGGAGCGTGGCACACATGGTGCGGGCGCTCGATGCCGCCGTCGCCTTCGGGAAGCCCGGGGACGCCATGGAATCCCTTCTCACGAACCAGTACCCGACCGACCGCGTCGCGACCCTTCCGGGGCAGGTCATCCGTATGCTCATGCGGGCGGAGCGGGAGGCGGAATCATCCCCTGTGGTCCTCATGAAGGCGGCGAGCCCCGGCATGGGCACCGTGGTGGCGGCACGGGCGGCGCGCTACGCGATTCCCCCCGCATCCGTCGCCGTGGCGGTCTCCCATTCCGCGGACGGCCAGGACGCCATTGTGGATGCGCGGGCGAGCAACCCGGCCCGGCCCCTTTCCGTCTCGGTGGGCGAAGCCGCCAAGGCCGTGGATGCCGTCGCCTGGGGACGCCGACACTCGGCGCGCGTCCGCATGGCCGCGGGGAAGACGGAAGCCTTCATGGCCGCCTTGCGGGAGGCCGTGGGCGTGCCCGTCGAGGAATCGCCATGAGCCTGGTGCGTGCGCGTGCGGAACTGGTCCTCGACTTCGGGGATGCCGCGCTCGCGGTCGCCATCCATGAGGCGCTGGCGCCGGAGAACGGAACCTACGCCAGGACCCGGGTCGATGGCACGCGCCTCGTTGCGACCGCGGAAGCGGACGCCATCATGCGACTCCTGCGGACGGTGGATGACATCCTCGCGGACGCCTCCGCCGGGCAGGGAGCGGGCGCGGTCGCTCGCGACCCGTGAGCCCCGTGCCGGCGCCGATGGCAAACCTGTTGAACCGGGGACCGGATGCGGAGGGGGTGTCCGCGGACCCGGAAACGCATCTCCCGGCAGTCCTTGCTGCGAACGCCCGCCGCTATGCGGCCACCTTCGCCCGCGAAGGCGCAGCCAATGAAGGGTTCGGCGCGTTCTTCTGTTCGGCCCCCCTCGTGCATTTCCGAGGCGACCTCACCGCCGCGAAGGTGGTCGTGTTCGGACGCGATCCCGGGTACGCGGAATTCGCGAGCCTGACCCCGTTCGTCGGGGTGGGCGGCCAACGCCTGCAGGGGCTTCTCGCCCATCTCGGGCTGTACGATGCGACCACGAGTGCCCGCCAATACCTTGTCACGAACCTGGTGCGGGCGCACCCGCCCCGCAACGTGTTCAAGGCCCCCGTGTACAAGGCGGCCATGGACGCGTGCGCGAAGGAACTCGTGGAGGTCCCCGCCATCGTCGAGGCCGCCACGGGACACGCGCCACTCGTTCTCATCGCCGGCAAGGCCAACGGCGCCCTCGCGGCCGACCTCTTCCCGGACGCCATCATCCTGAGCCATCCGTCGCCGGCGGGCGATGCCGGGCGATTCCTTCGCGACATCAACGGCGGCCAGGGCGAGGCGCTGGCCCGGCGTCTCGGCGTCCCGTGGACGCCGCTTCCCCGGGACTACGCCATGCCGATCCCGGAGCCTGACTATTTTCCCGGGGGGAAACCGGTGGCCCGCGTGCGTCGTGCGAACCCCGACGACCCGTGCGAGCGGCCTGCGGGGGCGCCCGTCGACCCGTTCCAGCCGTGACCATGAACCCGGGTTCGTGCTCGAAACGTCTATCAACGTGAGGGAAACTCGCCGACTCATGCGGTTCGACCTCCAGGGGCGCCTCCTCCTGAGTGGCGATGCGACGGGTGCGACTTCGGATATCGAGGCGTACCTGAAGGAAGCGAACACAACGATCCTCCGCCCCGGTGGCGACGCCTCGGAAGGTGCCGAGGTCCTCGCATGGCGCGTGGAAGGCTCGACGCTGCACCTCCACATCCAGAGCGGCGGGCGCCCCCGTGCCCATGAAGCCCTCGTCCGCCTCAGGAAAGGCCTCGCGCAGACCGTGGGGAAGAGCCACAAGATCGGCGTCCGCGACTTCGCCATCGACACGTATGAGATCATCTTCCACGTGGAACGCCCCGTCAAGCACTCCTTCACCGTGCCGTTCGCGAAGGCCCTCAAGTTCGAAGGCACCGAGGTCACCCTCGAACTCGTGGATGTCACGCGGGAATTCCTTGAGGAGAACTACATCGACCGCATGATCCGCCTCGTCCGCGAGAAGGTCGAGCACCAGTACTACGAGGGCAAGACCGAGATGCATCGCGTCATCTATTCGAGCCCCGAGTACGAGCCCGCGTGGACGGAGGACCCGAGCGAGGTCATGGTGAAGGAAGGCTGGCTCAAGCAGGGGCCCACCAAGGGCAAGTGGGCGTTCCGCCCGCCCGCCGCCGCCGTCCTCCGCGCCATGGAACGCATCGCCGTCGAAGAGGTCCTTGTGCCCCTCGGATTCCAGGAGATGATGATTCCCCACCACGTGTCCTTCGACGTGTGGCTGAAATCCGGGCACATCCACGGGGTCCCCAACGAGATCTACTACGTGGCCGAACCCCGCACCCGCGACATGGCGGAGTGGGAGCGGTTCCAGGACCTCGTGAAGATCACCCACAAGGTGCCGGAAGCGGAACTCGCGGCAAACCTCAGCCCGCCCAACGCCGGCATCTGCTACGCCCAGTGCCCCAACATCTACTGGTCCCTGCAGGGGAAGACCATCGCCGAGGACGACCTGCCGGTTCTCGTGTTCGACCGGGCAAGCGTGAGCAACCGGTACGAATCCGGCGGGCGCCACGGCATCGAGCGCGTGGACGAGTTCCACCGCATCGAGCCCGTGTACGTGGGCACGCGGGAACAACTCCTCGGCATGCGCGAGAAGATGCTGGAGCGCTACACCAACGTGTTCAACGACATCCTCGAACTGGAATGGCGCTACGCGAGCGTCACCCCGTTCTACATGGCGCACAGCGGCATGGGCGACATGGCTGAGGAAGAGGAGGAGCGCGGCATCCCGGAGACCGGCACCCTTGACTTCGAAGCCTGGCTCCCGTACCGCGGAAGCCGGGACGAGAGCGAGTGGCTCGAATTCCAGAACCTCTCGATCGTCGGGGACAAGTACACGAAGTCGTTCACGATCAAGAGCCAGAAGAGCGACCTCTGGAGCGGGTGCTCCGGGATCGGGCTCGAACGCTGGACCGCGGCCTTCCTCGCGCAGAAGGGACTGGATCCCGAGAAGTGGCCGAGCGGCTTCAAGAAGTACCTGCCGAAGCTGCCGAAGCTCACCACGTTCCTGTGAGGCGTCGGGCATCACATGTACCGGGGTGGTACCGGGGTGGGGCGGCGCCGACGGCCCGCCCCGCGCCGCCCGGCCCGACCCGGCCCGGAACCCACGCCCGCTCAGCCGCGCCTGGCACCCGTCTCGGTCGCAGCCTGGACGAGGCGCCGGGAGAACCACCCGTCGAGCACGTCCAGCAATTCCTCGCGGGCGCGGTCGCGGAATGCGCTGTGGCCCGAGTCGATCTCCACAAGCTCCTTCTCGCCTGCGAGGTTGTCGTGGACGCGAAGACTGGAGGCGTTCTTCACGACTTCGTCACGGGTCGCAATGACCGTCATCACGGGCGTCGTGACCGCGCGTGCCCACTCGCTCGCCTTCACGGCCACGAGGTCGTTGCCTTCCGCAAGGCTCACGCTCTTCAGGAGGAACGCCTCCCGTTTCGCTGCCCGCGCCACCGCCTTGTCCGCGAAGAGTACGCCGTAGTTCGTGGCATGACGGTACGGCATGACGATGGGACTTCGTCCGCGGGCGACGAGCCAGTTGCTCATCTCAAGGGCCCGGAGGTACAGCCAGCGTTCCACGGGATGGGTTTCCCCGATGAGGTCGTCCGCGGGTGCCACGATCGCCGCCGCCTGGAACTCGGGGACATGGGGAAGGGCGGCCACCGCCATGCTCCCGCCGAGGCTGTGGCCCACAAGACCGATCGGGAGTCCGGGGGTTTCGCGGGTCAGGAACACCGCGGCGGCCCGCGCGTCCTCGATGGCCCGGACCCGCGTCATGACGCCGCTCGGGCCCCCGGATTCCCCGTGGCCCCGGAAGTCCACGGCCGCCACCGCGTACCCCCGTTTCGCCAATTCGTCCGGCGCCGACCCCAGTTCCCGCCGGCACGACTGGAATCCGTGGAGCAGGACAAGGCCCGCCTTGGGAGTCCCCACCGGGTCGTGGACCCCAAGGGACAGCTGCTCCCCCTGAACGTCCAGCGTGACCGTTCGCATGAGGGGCGCAATGGTGTCCCACTCCCTAAATGCCCACCGCCCCCGGCGGCCCGTCCGGGGCGTTGCGGCCGCGGCTTGCGGACGCGGCTTGCGGAAACGGCTTGCGGACGCGGCTTGCGGAAGCGTTTGCGGAAGCGGAAGCGGAAGCGGAAGCGGAAGGGGGTGCGGGAGCGTGAGCGTGAGCGTGAGCGACTGCGGAAGCGGGTGCGTGAGCGTAAGCGACTGCGGAAGCGGGTGCGTGTGCGGGAGCGGCGCATGAGGGTAGGCGTTTGACGGCAGCGGCCTCCGGATGCAGTCAGGATGGCAGTCGCTTCGCGATGAGTTGTGTTCCATGCCCCTGTCGCATTCCGGGCTCGTTTACGCATCCGGACAGGTGCCTCACCGTTGGCGATCATTTCGCGACAAACGCAAATCCCCCGGGTTACGGCCAAATCGTGCGCGGCATGGCATCGATGGCTCCGCTTCCGCCAACGCTAACGCCATCGCTAACGCCAACGCTAACGCTCCCCCTCACGCTCACGCTCCCGCACCCGCTTCCGCTTCCGCTTCCGCTTCCGCTTCCGCTTCCGCTTCCGCTTCCGCTTCCGCTTCCGCTTCCGCTCCCCCACCAGCTTCCGCTTCCGCCATCAATCCGGAGCCGTTCCACCCGATTCGATCGTCGTACCAGAATGCGCACGCTTCCGTGACCGCTTGGGCGGCGTTCATGGCCCGTTCTGTTCGTCGTTCGGGGGACCGTCGCGCCCTGTTCACGCTGGGCGTTCTTGTGGCCCTCGCGTCCGGCGCCGCGGTGACGATGGCACGGCATGTCGTGGTCCCCCTTGTGGCGGGGGATGCGCCGGGGCGTTCCCTTGCGGACGAGGCGACGTCGGCGGGAGCGGCGCGTCTCACGGCAATCCTGTTCCTGCACTTTGCCGGGTTCATGGCGTTCCCGACGTTGGTGTGTCTCGCCCTTGTACACGCAGGTGTCCGCTCGCGCATGGTGCAGACCGTGGGCGGCATCCTCCTTGCCGGGGTCATGGTCGCAACCTACGCGTCGTATCTGATCGCGCCCCCTCCGTTCGACCTGGAATTGATGGGCATCTCCACCCTGCAAAGTGCTGCGTTGCTCGCGGGCGCCGTGGCCGGCGTGGTTGCCGCCTCCGGGGCCACCACGGGCCGGGATCTGGCAGACACGATCCGCCAGCCCCTTGCCCGGGCGACGCCGGGCATCTGCCTTGCGCTCGCGGGGCTCCTTGCCTCCTGCTTGTGGGAGGCGATGGTGCTCGTTGCCCTGGCGGGTGCCTGAACCGACGCGGCTATATCGGGTTCGGGACCCATTCCGACGCATGGGAGATCCTTCGCCGGTCGAGGGGTCCGCGAAGCCGGTTCGAGCCCGCGGAACGCTGCGGACGACGCGGCGGGACGTGAATGCGCTTCCCCAAACCGTGGAGCCCGCCCAGTGGGCGGAGGCCGGCGCGGCCGCAATCGCCCACG
This sequence comes from Thermoplasmatota archaeon, assembly GCA_041599855.1. GTDB lineage: Archaea > Thermoplasmatota > SW-10-69-26 > JACQPN01 > JAJPHT01 > JBFILE01. Next base: position 5,795 of record JBFILE010000050.1, on the reverse strand, counting down.
CCGGGGTCCGGATCCGGGTCCCTTTCTACCGGCAGAGTCTCGACTTCAGTTGTGGCCCCGCGTGCCTGATCATGGCGATGCGGCACCATGACCCTTCGACGGAGGCCAGCCGCGCCCACGAGATCGACCTGTGGCGCGAGGCGAACCTTGTTGAACTCGGCGCGACCAGCCGGTACGGCCTTGCCCTCGGCGCCCATCGTCGCGGGTTCCGCGTCCGCATCGTGGGCAGCTCGGATGACATCGCATACCGCACCGCCATCACGCGCACCGTGCCGGTGGACGAGTCCATCATGGACGTGTTCTTCGATGACGTCCGCGCAAAGTGTCGGGACGCCCGGATCCCCGAGGAGATCCGTCGCCTCACGATGGCCGACCTCGAGCAGGCGCTCGCGGCGGGGGAAGTGCCCATCGTGCTCACGGACACCCGGCTCTTCAGTCCCGGGGAGGAGGTGCCGCACTGGGTGATCGTTTCGGGCCTCGTGGGGGACACGGTGTTTGTGACGAATCCCCTTGACGACGCTGCCGAGACCCCGGAGTCGATTCCCGTCGAACGATTCCTTGCGGCCTTCGGGTACGACGGCGATCAGCTCATGGTGGCCGTCGGCCCGCGAAGCTGAGTTGGCCGCGTGTGCCGTCGATCGACCTGGGTGCGGTGGGAGCGGGCGTCGCATCCGCGGCGTTGGGGTGTGGGCCAAAGGCCCGTTGTCCCCGGTGTCGCCGGGGGGTCCTGAATAACAGTTAAATATGGGACCTTCATTAGTCGGATGCCGCCCCGGCAGTGGTCGAGGCGGAATGCCCTGGTAGTGTAGTGGCCTATCATGAAGCCCTGTCGAGGCTTCGACCCGGATTCAAATTCCGGCCAGGGCGCTTCTCGTTCTCCGTTCGGAGACCCCTTCTCACCGGTTCCGGTGAGGTTGGATTTCGGTGTCCCAACCGCAGGTTCGTGTGCGGGTTCCCTTTCGTGGTTTGTCGCATGACGAACGGGGAAAAGACCGGTGGGGATTCTTGCATGGGCAGGGACCCACGGATGTCCGTTCGCGCCGTCCGGGTCTCGGGTCCGTCGGCGCGCAGGAGAGCCGGTCGGTGCCGAATGTTCCGATTGAAAAGGTTCTGCGGGACGCATACGCCGCCGAAGACGGCGTGAGCGTCCATGCCGTCACACGCGCCGTGGCCGTCCTGTACCTGCTCCTCGCCGTGGCCCATGTGCTCGTTGCGCCGCCTCCCGTCGCCCGCATCATGTCACCGCTCGCATTCATCAGCGGGCTCGTTCTTCTGGTCATCCACATCCACGTCGCGCGCGCCGGCGTCCGACACGGAGCCGGATCCGCGGCACCATCGTTCTGGCTGCTTGTGACCGGCGTCATCATCCTAACCAACGGAGCGTGGCACCTTGCGTTGACCGGGGACCCGGCGCAGTCGACGAACCTCATGCTCCTTGCGTCGGGCGCCGGGCTCGTGGTGCAGGATCGACGGGTGCTGGCGGTCATCATGGCCATGTCGGTCGCGGCTTGGTTCGTCCTCGCGGTTCGGGAAGCGCCCTCGCCACAATGGGTCCACTTCGGATTCGCACTTGCGTTCGCTGTCCTTCTCGGCGTCGTCGTCCACATGATCCGGCGGCGTTCCATCGCGCGTGCCGCGCGGGCGCACGCCCGCGAATCGGATCGGCGCCATGAACTGCAGGCTGCCAACCGGGAACTCGAGGGGTTCGCCGACACGGTGTCCCATGACCTCCGATCGCCCCTTCGCGCCATCGAGTACCTTACCAGCACGTTGGCCGAGGACGCGGAGGATGCGTTCGACGCGAACGCCCTCGAAATCCTGCGGAGACTTCGCGCCGAGACCGCGGTCATGGACGCCCGGATCGGGGGGCTCCTCGAACTCGCCCGCCTCGGTCACGGTGCTCTCGGGCGGGAAACTGTCGACCTCAGCTCCCTCGCCGAAACAATCCTCCGCGACCTTGCGACGCGAGGCATCGCCGACATGCCTCAAGGCCACGCGGTGGACGTGCGGACCCGCATCCAGCACGGGGTCGTCGCCGACGCGGATCCCATCCTGATGCAGAACGTCCTTGAGAACCTTCTTGGAAATTCGTGGAAGTTCGTGGCACGAAGCGCCAACCCGATGATCGAATTCGGCGCGGTCCCGGACGCCGATCCGGCGACCTTCTTCGTCCGGGACAACGGCGCGGGCTTCGAGCCGGCTGCCGCCGACCGGCTCTTCAAGCCCTTCCAGCGGCTTCATGCCGCCAGTGAGTACGGCGGTACCGGGATCGGCCTTGCGAGTGTTGCCCGCATCGTCCGTCGCCACGGCGGCCGTGCGTGGGCGACCGGCGCACCCGGCGCGGGGGCCACCTTCTACTTCACGTTGGGCCCGGCGCAGGACGCCGGCTGAGGGTCCGCCGTGGCGCTTCCAACTCCATGTGGTCGCCGTCCGGCCGAGCGATGGGGCAGGCGAAGTATTATGCCCGGAGACGCGGGGTCCGGGGCCGCTCCCATGCTCGACATCCTCGGCCATGACGGTGCCGCGCGCTTCACGACGCTCCCAGTGGGCGGTCGGGAACTCGCGCTTCCCATCCTCGTCAGCACCCGCGCCGCCCACCCGGCGGCCATCATCCTTGCCCGCTCCCGCCCCGAGGGCGACACCCTCTGGGTGTTCGACCGTGGCAGCATCTTCCGGTCCGTGGACCCGGACGGCGAGCCGGACCTCGTCATCCAGACGGATGTCCCCTACACGCCCTCAAGTGGCGATGAACTCCTCGAGGCCGGCGATGCCGAGAACCGGGACCGCCACCGCGACGGCGAAGCCTTCGTTGCCGTCGCGCCCCGGGGCCCGGTACCGGACGATGCCCCCGTCGTCCTCCTTGCAAGCGCCGCAGCGCTCCTCAGGAACCCCTACACCTTCGCGGGGCACGTGACGGCCGTCCGCGACCGCGCAGGGGCGCACCGGGCCCTCTGGGCTCCTGCATGTGCCCGCCCCGAGAACGTGGCCCTCCTCCTCTACTGCGGCGTGGACATCGTGGACGACATTGACGTCCGCATCGAAGCGACCCGCGGCAAGTACCTCACGCCCGAGGGCGACGTGCCCCGGGACGCCCTCACGGAATTGCCCTGCTCGTGTGATGCCTGCCGGGCCGCCGCTGCGGACCCGGCGAGCGTGGACCTTGAAGCGCACAACGTGAACGCCCTCGCCCTCGAACTCGCCCGCGCCCGCACCGCCATGCGCGCCGGTCGCCTCCGGGAACTCGTGGAGCAGCGGGTGCGGGCGCGCCCGGAACTCGCCGCCAGTCTTCGCCGCCTCGACCTTGAGGCGTACCCCTTCTTCGAGACACGTGCACCGCTCCTGCGAACCGGGCGCCTGTTTGCAACGAGCAAGGAAAGCATCCAGCGCCCCGAGGTCGAACGCTTCCGCCGCCGACTCGCAGACCGCTACCGGAAACCGGCATCCACGCGCATCATGCTCGTCCTCCCATGCTCGGCGCGCAAGCCGTACAGCGAGAGCCGCACCCACCGCACCCTCGACATGGCCCTCCAGCGGGTCGGCAACCGACCCACCATCCACGAGGTCATCATGACGAGTCCCCTCGGACTCGTTCCCCGGGAACTGGAGCGCGCGTACCCGGCCGCCCACTACGACCTCCCCGTCACGGGCCACTGGGACGAGGACGAGAAGGAGATGGTCCGCGGCGTCATCCGGGGAATGCTCACCGGCAACAGGTACGACCACGTCGTCGTCCACCTCGACGACGTGGAAGCCGCCATCGTGGCCCCCGTCCTCGACGAGGTCGGAATCCCGTTCACCGTGACCGGCGGCGACAACCCCCTAGGCGGCAGGAACCTGGACGCCATGCGGGAAACGCTGAACAAGCTCACCTTCGGCACCCTCGGCGTCAGCTGGCAGGACCGGAACCTGGACGATGTCCACGCGGTCGCCACATGGCAATTCGGCATCGAGGGCGCGAACGCGCTCACGAAGGATGCGCACGCCAGGGGCAAGCCCCCCATGATGAAGCTCTACTCGAAGGACAGCGAGCAGCTCGCCACCACCGTGCCCGACCGGGGCCTTCTCGCCATCACCCTCGGGGCAGGCCAACGCCTCCTTGAAGCCGGCGTTCTCCGCGTCGAGATCGAGAACTTCCGCCCCAAGGGCACCGTCTTCGCAGTAGGTGTGAAGGACGCGGACCCGGACATCCGCCCCGAGGACGAGGTCGTCCTCCACCACAACGGCGAGTTCAAGGGCGTCGGTCGCGCCATCATGCACGGCGTCGAGATGACCGAAGCGAAGAAGGGCGGCGCCGTGGCCATGCGGCATTACGTGAAATGAGTGGGGGACCGGGGCGCCTCCATCGCCCGTGACCCCCGGGCCCGGGGGCGGCGGCCGCGCCGTCCCAATGGCGACGGCGATCGTGCCCGTCCGAGGACGGTGGCGGGGGCCCTGGCCGCCTGCCCATGATGGTGATGGTGATGGTGTGGTGGTGGTGGCGGTGATTCGTAGTGGTGACGGATGGGTCCCCGGCGGTCATCCGCGCCCCGCGGCTCCCACGCCGGATTTATTAACGAGGCCGCGCTTGGCGGCGCCCATGAGCGCCCCGAGCGAGGCTTTCACGAAGACGGCCTTCTACAAGCCCCTCGCGAAGGCGAGCCGCGACGCGCGCCGGTTCTTCGTGAAGAGCGGCGACGCGACCGCGCCCTCGACCACGTTCACCCAGCCGGACCGCCTCGACGGCAAGGAGGTCTCCGCCTTCGTCGTCATCCTCCGGACGCGCGGGTGCCGATGGGCCCTCGGCGGCGGATGCACCTTCTGCGGGTACGTGAACGACTCGTTCATCCGCAAGATCGAAGGGAACGAACTCGTGGAGCAGTTCCGCCGGGCCCTTGCCGAAGGGTCCGAGAAGGGCCCCGCGTACGGCGGGGAACCCGTCCTGAAGATCTACACGAGCGGGTCCTTCCTCGACCCCTACGAGGTGCCGGAGGACGCGCAGGCGGCCATTGCGGCCCTTGTGCCGGCCGACGTTCGCAAGCTCAACGTGGAGGCGCAGGCGCCCGATGTGACGGACGCCCGCGTGGCCGCCATCACCGGTGCCATCGACGCCCACGGCACCAAGCTCGAGATCGGGGTCGGCCTCGAATCCTCCGACGCAACGGTCGCCCGATACAGCGTCAACAAGGAATTCTTCCAGGCCGACTTCGAGGCGGCGGCCACCCGGGCCCGCGGGAACGGCGCCTCCCTCAAGGCGTACACGATGGTGAAGCCGCCGTACCTTACCGAGGCGGAAGCCATCGAGGATTGCGTCCAGACGGCGCGTCTTGCCGGGCCCCATGCGAGCACGGTCAGCTTCAACCCCATGAACATCCAGAAGAATACCCTGGTTTCCCGCCTCTGGCAACGCGGCGAGTACCGGCCCCCGTGGCTCTGGAGTGTCATCGAGATCCTCAAGCGCGGCCGCGAGGTCGCACCCGACACGGCGAGCCTGAAATCGGATCCCGTGGCCGGAGGCAAGATCCGGGGCGCGCACAACTGCGGCGCCTGCGACGATCACGCGCTCCGCGCCATCGCAGCATTCAACGTCACGCAGGACCCGGGCGTCTTCGACGGCCTCGATTGCCGGTGCCGCGGGGAATGGGAGCGGACCCTGGAACTGGAAGCGTTCGCGCAGGGGCCGTTGCCGGAACCGCGCGGCGACGACTGAGGCCGGGTGGGGCGTCTCCGGGGGCGTAGTCGTCGGTGGCTGTTGGTGCAGGGGTTGTTGTGCCTACCCGCCACCCGCCCCCGACGCGCCGCGCTGCGCGCGGGCGCGT
>JBFILE010000049.1:0-15799 GCA_041599855.1 Thermoplasmatota archaeon | reverse complement strand
GCAGCGCGGGCCCGCGAACGCCGCGCCGACGGCGGCGCCACGCCGCGCCTCGCCACCCTCGCAGGCGGCATGGGCTCCCTCATCCGGGCCCTTGCCGGCGACGTGCACATCATTCCGCGCACCCGTGTCGCCCGAGTTGAACGGCACGGCGCCGCCGACGCCGCGATGGGCGCTGCGAAGGGCGACCCAACCGGCACCGGGAAGCGCGGCAACTTCCTCGTGCATACGGCAGGCGGGACCATCCACGACGCGGACCGGGTCATCCTCGCCCTTCCCCCCAACGCTGCCTCCCCCATCCTCGAAGCCGACATCCCGCGGCAAACAACCGCCCCCGCTGCCGTCGTCGCCCTCGGCTACCCGCGGGACGTTGTCGATCCCCGCGCGCGCGCCAGTTACGGATTCCTCGCGCCCGCGCGCGAGAACAGATTCCTCCTCGGTGCCCTTTTCGAATCGAGCGTCTTCCCCGGCCGCGCGCCCGACGATCACGTGCTCATCCGGGCCATCGTCGGCGGCCTCCGCGATCCCGCCAAGGTCGGCCTCGACGATGACGAACTCGCAATGGGTGTACACCGCGACCTCGAAAGCCTGGGTCTCGTCGAGGCGGAACCCGTGTTCCGCCACATCGCGCGCCCCGCACCCATTCCCCAGATCGAACTTGGCCACGGCCGCATCCTCCAGGCGCAGGCGCGGGTGGAAACCGAATGGCCCGGCATTGACCTCGTCGGCATGGGCTGGCGCACTGTCGCAGCCGCAAAGCTCGTGGACGAAGCTGAATCGGCGGCAAAACGAGTGACGCTCGCCGATTGACCGAGGCGCAATGTGCCAGCGCCGGCGAGCCCGGACCGCCCCCGCGAACGTCACTCCGCGACGGCCGCTCCGCTCAAGGAAAATGGTTGCCCATCGAACGACGCGAAGAACCGCGTCGGCGACGGGAGAAGTCCGCCCTCCCAGATTCGAACCGGGGACATCCTGATTTCTGCCTTTACTGTGCCTGTCGGGGGCTACCCCGAACGGAAGATTCCGTCTACAGTCAGGCGCTCTGGCCAGGCTGAGCTAAGGGCGGATATGCACCCCACCAAAGGGGGCGAAGGCTGCTATACCGACCACCGTATAAAGCCTTTCCATGGGGTGCCGCAGGGCCCCGGGGCCGACCCCGTGGAGGGAGCGGGGAGGGCGCGGCACCGGGCGCCGCGCCGGACGCCGGATTGCACCCCACCCCACGTCAGGATTTCGAGGCGGCAGGGCGAGCACCCGTTGTCCGCCACGGTCGGGCGCCGCCGCTCGCAGGTGCCAATATGGCTGGATTGCGAGGGTGGGTGTGACAGTTGGGGTCGCGACAAGCCCACTCCCGGCGCGCCTCCGGCGCGACCTGCACCCCACCCCGGCACCCGTGCCACATCCCCTTGGGGGCGACCCCTCGGCGGACGGATGTCCCCTGCGTTGGTGGCCGCTTCCCGTCCCGGGCGTCGGACAGCGCCGGCGTCCGATGGGATTCGCCGCGACCCCCGTGCCCCGGCGGGGTCCTGCGTGCCCGAGCCGGCACGAGACGTCTGACGCGCACCCGGTGGCTGACAACGCGTCAGACGCGAAACAGGTTGTCAGACAAATTGTCCGACGCCACCCTGCAAACCGGCAAACCGGGATACTTGACTCAAACTTGAACCTGTCCAAATTGCCGTCTGGCATAACGTGCGGCCAACTCCGCTCGCTTCCGGCATCATTATATACTCCGCCGACATAGTTGATGTCAGACGAGCGTCAGACACGAGATGTCGGACGGGACCCGGTTGATGTCACTCGACATCCACTTGGCACCGCTTGGCGGACCCGGGTATGACACGAGTCATCTGAGGAACGCACGATGGATGAACGCGTGACGCTTCGGCTCCCGGCCGACGATCTCCGATCTCTCGACGTCTTCGTCGAGATTGGTGAGTTCTCGAACCGGTCCGACGCGATGCGACGAGCGATCAAGGACTTCATTCGCAACCGAGCGAGTGATCTCCGCGAGACCCTGGAAGCGCGCAAGCAACTCCAGAACGCCCGCGAGGAGATCGAGCAACTCCGTGCCCTGCGCGAAGAACTCGACTCCAAGATGGAAACCATCAACAAGTTGCTCAGGAAATAGACGTTCGTGGCCTCAACTCGATGGGATGGGATGCCGACCGGGCTTGAGGAAAGGAACAGGATGGGACGCGGCTCCGGCCGCTGACTCCTGTGGGATGGAAAGGATCCGGCGCCTCCGGGATGGGGAGTCGGAACAACAACGGTCTGCGCTCCGGTGCAGGCTTGGGATGCACAATCGCCGCGATCCGGGTAGGGATGTCCGGAACGCAGCCCCTGCGCGCTTGGGAAAAGCGCGGGCTCCCGGTGGGCGGAGCCGACCCCCGTTTGATCGGGGGTGTCGCCCCCGCACAAGGAAAAGAGGAGTGGATGGGATGCAGTCGATCATCGCGAGCGCAATGAAATTCGCCTCGGAAAACCAGAGGGAATTGGAGACCGATGCCACCGAGAACTTCGAGTCCTTCGGAGAACCCAAGATCATCATCGTGGGTTGTGGCGGCGCCGGTAACAACACGATCAACCGCCTTCACAAGCTCGGCGTCAAGGGCGCCGAGACGATCGCCATCAACACGGACAAGGTCCACCTCGACATCATCGAGGCGGACAAGAAGCTCTTGATCGGCAAGAGCATCACCCGTGGCCTTGGCGCCGGCGGCTACCCGGAAGTCGCAGAACGCTGCGCGGAGATGGCGCAGGCCGCCCTCGAGGACCTCCTCGACGGTGCCGACCTCGTCTTCATCACCGCCGGCATGGGCGGCGGAACCGGAACCGGCACGGCCCCCATCGTCGCGAAGGTCGCGAAGAAGAAGGGCGCCATCGTCATCGGCATGGTGTCGACCCCCTTCAACGTGGAGCGGGCCCGCATCGTCAAGGGCGAAGAAGGCCTCAACAAGTTCAGGAACGAAGCCGACACGGTCATCGTGCTCGACAACAACCGTCTCCTGAAGTACGTGCCCAACCTCCCGATCGACCAGGCGTTCAGCGTCATGGACACCTTGATTGCAGAGACGGTCAAGGGCATCTCCGAGACGATCACGCAGCCGTCGCTCATCAACCTCGACTACGCTGACGTCCGCACCATCATGGGATGCGGCGGCGTCGCTGTCATGCTCTACGGGGAAACCAAGGGAACCGACCCGTCCAAGGTCGTCCAGGAAGCCCTCAACCACCCGCTCCTCGACGTGGACTACCGCGGCGCCTCCGGTGCCCTTGTCCACATGACGGGCGGACCCGACCTCACCCTCAGCGCGGCGGAACAGGTCGCCCAGAACCTCACGTACGAGCTCGACAACCGGGCGAACGTGATCTGGGGCGCCCGCATCCTTCCCGAGTTCGAGGGCCGCATGCGCGTCATGGCCATCATGACGGGCATCCACAGCCCCCAGATCCTCGGCAACGGGGAAGCCGGCGAAAGCGGCCGCAAGCAGACGGGTCACATCCCGTCCACGAGCTTCAGCCGCGTCGAAGGCAACGGACAGCGCCCCCAGCCCAAGGACCCCAAGAAGGGCCTTGACCTCCCCTGGGTCAGCTGAATCAGACCGCACCGTCCCCTCCGGGGGGCGACCCGGCCCCGTCCGCGGGGCCATCGCATTCAATCAAACGCCTTCGGCACGTGGTCCGCGCCGAGGGAAGGGAACCCGGACCGAACATCCGCCTTGCACGTGCCCAACACAGGGGTGATCGGGATGCACCGCGTGCCGGGTGGACGCATCCGCAACCGCCGTCAACCAGGGATGGACGCACCGGCGATTGAGGATGCACCCGCTGCCCCTGCCGGTTCACTCCGGCGGGACGGCTTCGATCAGACTCCCCCCGTTTCGGGCGCGAAGGGCCCACACCCTTCGCCCCGGACCCTCTTTTTCCGAAGAGGGCTGCGAGCGGGAATCGATGCCGACCTCACAATGAACACCTCCCACCCGGATCGGGCCTCGAGGTCCGATCCGGCCCCCTCTTTTGTCGAGGGTTGTGGGCCATGCTGACAGGGTTGGGCGAACGCGGTTCGCCAAGCGGACGGAAACTCAACAAGTCGCGGGGGCCACGGTCCCCGCGCAACTCCCACTGAACAACGCCTCCCTCGGCGGCGCGCACCTGCCTCTACTTTCCCGCGCGTCGCCTCCTTCTTCCACCGCCCGGCCGGAGGGCCCGCCCCTGGGGCGCGGGACTTCCTGTAACACAACGCTATTATCCGGTGAGATGAACGGCACGCTGCTTGCCGCTCCCCCAGTCCCCTCGTGTCCTCGTGATCGCCATTGTCGCCATCGTTGCCATGGCAGGTATCACGGGATCCGTGATCCTTGCGGCCACGGACCCCGGGGCCCCCCTGGAATCCGCGCAGGAATCCACAGGCCCCATGGATGGCACGGTTCCGGCCATCGGATCCCACGAAACACGGCGTGTGGAAGGCGCCATGGAGGGAAGCATCTCGATCCTCGGCACGAACGTGGGGCAGGCTTCGATCCCCGTGGACGCGGATCCTGCCAAGGGGAACGTCACCGCCGTCGTGATCGAGGTCACGTGGCGCGCGGATGCCTCCGGCGCATCCGAACTCGAGATCGCTTACGGCGCCGCACGCGAGCGCGGGTCGAATCCCCTGCGCCTCGACGCCGAATGGGCGGGTTCCGGTCAGGAATTGACCGTGAGCGCGCCGTCCGTCACGGTCCGGCAACCGTTCACCGTGTTCGTCACCATCTTCTACGACCAGCCGGTGCCCGCCGAATTCACGGCGCTCGGCGGCGCGTGAGGGTCGGATCGCCCGTCCCCGCATCCGCGGGACCACGTCACCGGGCCCATGGCGGACTCGTTCGACCCATCAATCCGGTCATTCCAGCAGGTTCACCGCATTCGCAAGCGCATGCTCGATCTCGCCTGAGCTGACCGCGTCGATCGCAGCCTCCAGGTCCGGCCGGGCATATCGGTCCCGATCCAGTTTCGGAACGCGCGCCCGCACCGCGGCATGCACGGCTTCGGCACCCGGGCCGGCCTGCAACGGCCGCCGGAACTCAAGGGCCTGGGCGGCAAGGAGCGCTTCGATGCCCACGGCCTTCTGGACGTTGCCGAGCACCTTCAGGAGGTTCATGCACTGGACCGCGCCGTTGGACACGTGATCCTCCTGGTTCGCGCTTGTGGGAACGGAATCCGCCGCGGCCGGGTGGCAGAGGACACGATTCTCCATGACGAGTCCCGCCGCGACGTATTGCGCGATCATGTACCCCGAGTGGAGTCCGGAGTGCGCGGAAAGGAACGGGGGCAGGCCTTCGGAAAGACGCGGGTCCGTCATGCGGGCGACGCGCCGCTCGCTGATCGAGGCGACCTCCGCGAGGGCCACGGTGAGGTACGCGGCGACCAGGGCCAAGGGTTCCCCGTGGAAGTTCCCGCCGCTGATCGTGTCCCCGTCCTCGAAGATGAGGGGATTGTCGGTGGCGCTGTTGAACTCGATCTCCGCCACGGACTGGGTGTGGGTGAGCGCCGTGCGCACGGCCCCGAGGACCTGCGGAATGCAACGGAGGCTGTACGCATCCTGCACCCGGTCGCAGCCCTCGTGGCTGTGGACGATGCCGCTTCCCGCAAGGAATGCGCGCATGTTCGCGGCCGTCGCGCGCTGCCCGGGATGGGGGCGCGCGTCATGGATGCGGGCATCGAACGGCTTGTCGCTGCCCATGAGGACTTCCACGGACAGCGCGGCGATGCCTTCGGCGGAGCGCACGAGTCGCCAGCCATCATGGACGGCGAACGCGAGGGCGCTCGACATGAGCTGCGTGCCATTGATGAGGGCGAGTCCTTCCTTCGCCTGGAGCGTCACGGGCGCCAAGTCACGGCGCGCGAGGGCGTCCGCCCCCGACACGTGGCCCGATTCCCCGTCGATCTCGGCTTCCCCGAGGCCCACGAGCACGAGGGCGGCGTGGGCGAGGGGCGCGAGGTCCCCGCTCGCGCCGAGGCTCCCTTGGCTCGGGACCACGGGCGTGATCCCCTGATTCAGGAGCTCAAGGATCAATTCCACGACCTCGATGCGGATCCCCGAGAATCCGGTGGCGAGGGCATTCGCGCGGAGGAGGAGCATCCCGCGGACGACCTCGCGGGGGAGGGCATCGCCGAGGCCGCACGCATGGGAGAGGAGGAGGTTCAGTTGGAGCTCCTCCGCATCTTGAGGGTCAATGGGGACGCGGGCGAGTTCGCCGAATCCGGTCGTGATGCCGTACGCGACGCCGCCCTCCTCTTCGAGGGCGTCCACCTTGACGCGGACGCGGCCCACCTTCTCGCGATGGGTGATGCCGTGGCTCGGCCGGGAATCCCGGATCAGGTCATCCACGACGGCGCGGCTCCGGATGATCCGGGCGCGTGCTTCCTCGGACAACGTGCACCGGGCGCCTTCACGGGCGACGGCCACGACATCCCGGACCCTGAGGCTCCGTCCGTCCACGATCACGGCATCCATTCGGGCCGGGGATGGCGCGGCCCCGCATAATCCCTCGGGAAGCATGCGGGCCGCTGCGAGTGGGATTTCCGGGGTGCCGATGCTGCGGAATCCCGGAGCGGCTTGGGACGGCGCTCCCACCTTCGGCGCCGATCGGGCCGTTTCCGGATGCAACGCCTGACAAGGATGGGCGCGCCGATGATGGACCCGTCCGGTCCTCACGTCGGCCGATTTCACGACATCACGAACAGGGTATTAGAACGCGAACCGTCTGGCGACCCCGTGCACCGCAACGTATTTAGTGGGCAATCTCAACTCCCGGCCCTGATCGGGCATTCGCTCAAGCATGGGACGGGTCGAGGCAGCTCACTCCATGCGCGATTGCGGGCCCGGGAGGCGGGTTACCCATGAAAGCAACAGTCTTCTCAGTGGTCACGGTCGTGGCCCTGATCGCAATGGCGGCAGCTCCGAATGTGCTTGCGCAGTCGGATGACGCCTCGCGCAAGTCGAGCACAGTTACCTTCTTCGGACACGTGTTCAGCCACGGCGCCGACAACCCGATGCCTGCGAACACCCAGTTCCCGAACGGGGCAGACAACTACGGTCTCGGCGAATTCGACTGGTGTGTGGATGGTGTCATCTGGTTGGACCTGGCCGCGGACAACAAACCCGCGCCCGACTGCTCCACCGATGACTACCACAACAAGGTCATCCTGTACTCGACCGCCGGCTTCGTGGACGTCCGCTCCGGGAGCGAGTTCACGGGCGGCGGCGGCTTCTCCCAACTCCACAACGAACGCGGCATGACGAAGGACGCCATCCTCGACACGTCCAAGGAGGTCACCGCGAGCATCGTCCTCTCCCACGACTTCCACGCATGGTCCGTGGACCCTGCCGGCGAGACCTACTGCCCCTACATTCCCAACCCCAGGGACACGGGCTGCCCGTACCCGTACTGGGGCTGGGACCCCGGCGTCGTTCCGGACTTCGTCGTCCGCGCCTCCCTGTACTATGCCATCATGGGCGAGTACGGCTCTGCGGCCAGCGAAGCCCCGCCCGTGTGGGACGCCGTCACAAGCGGCAACGCTGTCCTCGTCGCGCAAGGCGAGAGCACCCCCGAGCAGGTCACGAACGGCCTCCCGGGGTACCCGAACTTCCACCGCTTCGACGTCGGCCTCGGAAACCCCGCGGTCGGCGAGATCCCGAAGGAGGCGAACTTCTTCCTCGTCTACGAGTTCTTCAGCCGCACGAGTGGCACCGAATGGAGCACGCAGACGTGGCGCGTGTGGGGCGGCGAATTCTTCCCCCCGTACTTCACCCTCCCCGTCAAGAATGCCTTCGACGTGGAACTCGTGATCCCCCAGTTCATCTATGACAAGCTCATCTTCCTCGGCATCATGAACACGCCGTGGGGAAGCTACGACATCAACAGCAAGGCAACGACCCTCACCATCGAGGATGCCAAGGGCAAGGAGATCGAACCCGTCTCCATCGAAGCCTTCGCGGACTATTCGGTCGCCCACGGCGCCCACTACAAGCCCGTGAACCTCACGTACGTCTGGGACTACAAGGCGGACAAGCTCGCGCCCGGAACCTACACGGTGACCATCGCCGGCCAGAACCATCAGGGAAGCTCCGCTGCATCCTGCACGGGCACCTTCACGGTCGCCGCGGACGGCGGCCCCGGTCCCGTCCAGATCGGCGAATGCGGCCAGAAATCGGCGAGCGAGGAATTCGTTGCCGACGTGAGCGGTGGCGCCGCGAACCAGGCCGGTGAGGAAGGGGTCGAGGAACGGTCGGACCGCGGGTTCCTCGGCACCGGCATCACCCTCCACTCGTCCCAGGCCACCTTCGTCGCTCCCGCGGGTGCATCGCCCGTCGGCCTCGTCCTTGTGACCCTGATCGGGGTCGCCGGCTTCCTCCACCGGAGGTGGATCCGATGAACCGCGCCCTTCCCCTCGTACTCGCCATCGTCATGACCCTGCCCCTCACGGGCTGCCTCGGCCTCTTCGGCGGGGACGCCCCAGCGGCGGAAACCGTGGACCCGAACGCGGAGTTCGAGAACGCGGTCGGCAAGAAGACGGCGGACAAGATCGCGGCCCGCATCGCCCCGGTCCCCCGGACATACCTCTTCCCCGGCCAGATCGACCTGCCGTGGAAGACCATCTTCCTGAACGGCACCGCGGATGCGGTCTCGGGCTACACGGCCTACGAGGACCGGAACGACCGCACAGGGAACAACTACAACACGCCCCGCATCGTGTTCGATGTGAGCGAGCACATCCCGGTCGGTCAACCCACCGAGATGTTCATCCAACTCTATTACTCGGCCCAGCCGGGAAGCACGGCGGACCTCGACCTGTACGTGAACGTGCCCGGCACGCACACGGACATCGAGACCAGCAACAGCGACGAATTCAACTGGAAATTCGCGGTCGAACGCCACATCATCAACACGGTCGGCGTCTCCGGTGCCGCCCACGAGATCGGTGTCCAGGTCGCGAACTCGCGGAGCCTTCCCACGGAAGGCCTCGACTTCGCCATCAAGGTCGAGTTCAGTTACGCAAAGGACGTGCTCACCCCCGGCGTCCCGTACGCCTTCACGGTGCCCGCGAACGCGACCGGCATCGTCCTCGAAAGCGAGAAGGCGGGCGGCAGCGACCACGTGCGCTCCCGCTTCGTCGTCATCGACCCGAACGACCAACTCGTCCAGTACATGGCGTACGATGACCTTGCGATCCCGACGGAAAGCGTGTTCATCCCCCTGAACTCGGGCCCCGGCGAATACATCTTCTACGCGTTCGACATGGAAGGCGGATTCCTGTCCATGGAAGCGGACGCCGGCATCGAGATCCGGGACGTCCGGACCCTTGCCCTCGTGTCCGAGGACGTCATCGACGGCAGCGGGCCCACGCCCGGTGTCGTCGGTCGCGACTGGTTCGCAGGCGACAATGAAGGGGTGGCCGACGGCACGGCGACCACGTCCACGACGGGCGCGACGGAAGTCGGGTTCACCCTCGACGGTCCGTTCCCCCTCGGGATCTACCCGTGGCTCAGGAACGCGCCCGTGACCGCCATGGCGGAGGTTGCGGTGTCCAGCACGAAGGGCCTTGTCGCCGAGTACGAGCGCGTGATGCGCTACGACGACGAGCGCGGAAGCCTCGGGTATTCGAGCGAGCGGTACAACCGGTACTTCTTCCCCGAGAACATCGCGAAGGGCGCGTACACGGTCTCCATCGTGAACGATTCCCCCGGTGAAGTCGGTCACACGGTGGTGACGTACAAGCGATGACGCCTATGACAATCCTTCCCCAACCGGCGAACAACTGTTCGCCAAGTGATAACCCCCGGACCCGGGGGAACCTGTTGCCTATCCTTGAGGTGGTCTCCTGATCCAACGCCTGTTGACATTCACAATCGCCCTCGCCCTCGCGGCGACCATCGTCCCGCCTGCCACCGCGCAGGTGGACGAATCGACCGGTCCCACGACCATGGTCACCATGTACGGGCACACGTTCCTCACCCAACGGGGATCGCCGCAGCCCATGAACACGGAATTCCCGGCCGGTGAAGAGGACATCAGCCGCGGCTACTCCGGCCACAACTGCGGCACGGACCCGTCCGGCACGGCCGGCGCCTCCACGTGCGAGGATGACACCGGGAACGAACTCTGGTTCTACTCCACGGCCGGCTTCGTGGACATCACGGAGTTCTCCGAATTCTCGTACGACCAGGTCCACAACGAGCGCGGTCTCACGAAGGACATCATCTTCGACACCTCGAAGAACATCAAGGGCACCGTGTTCATGAGCGCGGACCTCCACGGCTGGCTCCTCGCCTTCTGCGCGGACTACCCGCCCGAGGACATCCCGTGGCCCATGTGGTGCTGGAACTGGGACCCCGGTCACCTTCCCCAGTGGCAGGTCGAGGCGACCGTGTACGCGGCCGTCCTCGGCGAGTACGGCGGCGAGGCGAACACGCCCCCGCCCATCGCCCAATCCTACGAAGCCGGCGAGATGGAAGTCATCGCGCAGGGCCTCTCAACCCCCATCGACATCACCAGCCTCGAATTCGCCGGGAACCCGACGGTGTGGCAGATTGACATCGACCTGGGCACACCCTTGGTCAAGACCATGGCGAAGGAGAAGAGCCTCGTCGTGAAGTTCCAGTGGTGGAGCCTCCAGGGCGGCAACCCCATCATCATCCCCGAAGCGCACTCGTGGAACATCAACGGCGGCGAATTCTACCCGCCGCACGTGATTCTCCCCGTGAAGAACGCCTTCGACGTGGAACTCGTGGTGCCCCAGTTCGTCCATGACAAGCTCGTCCTCCTCGGCATCATCAACACGCCGTGGGGATCCTACGACGTGGACCCCGAGAGCGTGTCCGTCACCTTCGCGAAGAAGGGCGGCAACGAGGTCGAGGCCCGCTCCATCGAGAAGCTCGCGGACTATTCCGTGGCCCACGGCGGCCATTACAAGCCCGTGAACGTCACATGGGTCTGGGACTACAAGGCGGACAAGCTCGCCCCCGGAACCTATGTGGCCACCGTGAGCGGCGAGAACTACCAGCACTCGGCGAAGGCCGAATGCAGCGGAACCTTCACCGTCCTCGAAGGCGGCAAACCCGGACCCATCGAGATCGGGGAGTGCGCGACGCGCACCATCTCCGATGAACAGCTCGGGAAGGTCCAGCAGGGCGCCGCCGGCGACGCAGCCGGTTCCGAAGCCATGCCCGGCCTCCCGCCCCTCAAGCTCCAGAGCGCCACGGCGGCACCCGCCGCGGCCGGCATGAATGTCCTCAACCTCGTGGTCGTGGGCCTTGCCGGGATCGGCCTCGTCATCCGCCGGAGGTGGAACGCGTGAACACGATCCTCAAGTTCGCCATCATCGCCCTCGTCGCCGCACCCCTGACCGGGTGCCTCGGCCTCTTCGGCGCCGACGAGCCGGCCGCGACCGGACCGTCCGACGAACAGCTTGTGACCGACAAGATCGGCGACAAGGCGCAGGAGCGTCTCCAGATCCTTGCGGACACGCGCCCCCGGACGTTCCTCGCCGCAGACCAGAACCTCCTTCCGCCCGTCACCGTCTGGTACAACGACTCCGTCGGGACCCAGGCGAACACGGCCATCGAAGCGAAGGACGACAAGGGCGGCATCAACTACGGGAGCGTCGTGAAGGCGCTCGACGTGGCCTCATACATGCCGCCGGGTCAGCCCACCGAAGTGCGCATCCAGCTGTTCTGGAACGCACAGGAAGGCGAGTCCCTCGACTACGACATCTACGTGGACGTCCCCGGCATGCAGACCGAGTTCTTCCCGAAGAGCGAGGAATTCAACTGGAACATCCCGACGAAGACCATGTCCATCAACACGGTCGGTGCGGCGGGCGAGAACCACCTCATCGGTGTGGAAGCGAACAACGGCCGAACGACCACCGATGTGCCGTTCACCATGCGCCTCGACTTCCGGTACACGAAGAACGTGGTGACCCCCTTCCACGCATGGGGCTTCACGGTCCCGGCCAACGCGAGCGGGATCGTCATCGAGAGCGACAAGGTCGCCGGTGACGAGACCATCACCGCTGAATTCGTGATCATCGACCCGAACGACCAGCTCGTCCAGTTCGTCCAGTACAACGACATTGCAATCCCGACGGAGAGCGTGTTCATTCCCCTGAACTCGGGGCCCGGAGAGTACATCTTCTACGCGCACTCCATGCGCGGAGGATTCTTCCGGATCTCGTCCGATTCGCCCCTCGATGCGCCCGCCCTCCGCAAGGTTCCCCTTGTGCGGGAGACCGTGATGGCCATCACCAACCCGACGCCGGGCGTGGCCGAGCGCGACTGGGCCGCTCCGGTGGCCACGGGTGCCGCGACGCCCCTCACGGGGGCCCAGGACGTCCCCTTCGCGGTGGACGCGTCCTTCCCGCTTGCCGTCCACGCGGTCGTGGACGGATCCGGAGCGGTCCAGGGAATGATCCATGCCCGCATCACGAGTTCCAAAGGCATCGTCCACGACCTCCAGCGCATCATCCGCTACGATGACGCGCAGGGGTCCATCGGGTACACCGGGGACGAAGGCCAAGCCAACCAGTACAACGCCGGCGCCATCGCAAAGGGTGCGTTCACCCTGAGCGTGGTGAACGACTCCAACGCGAGTGTCGGCTACAGCATCCTGACGTACAAGAGGTGATTGACGTGAACCGAACCATTCTGCTGACCCTCCTCATCGCTGTCGCAGTCCCGGCCACGGGGTGCATGGACACCCTGAAGGAAGCCATGGGCGGCGAAGTCGTGGGAGACGAGAACGTGGGCCAATCGTCCACGAACATGACGGACAACCTGAACAAGACGAAACTCCCGACCGCCACCGGCGCCAACGCGACCGAGACGTTCAAGCCGCCGGTCGCCCGGATCACGGTGTTCGGCGCAAGCGGCGCCCTCGTGTACAAGGCGGATTTCGTCGCAGCGAACGATACCTCGAACGGCATCGTGACAGAAGTCGGGACCCACAGCTTCCTTGCGAGCGATTCGGAGGCCGTGGACGGCCGCGCCCGCCTCGAGAAGTTCACGTGGACCATCGACGGCATGAAGATGACCGGCCGCAAGATCGATCACGATTTCGCGGACCCCGGCGTCCACATGGTGAGCCTCACGGTCGAGGATTCCCTCGGATCCAAGGATGAGCAGATGCTCCACCTGTCCATCATGCCGCAGCCGTTCGACGTTGTCACCACCGGGACCGGCTCCACGATCCTGAATGCGAACTGCAATGCAGACGGCGAAGGCAACGGTGTGACCGAGATTGTCGTCCCCGCCCAGGTCGACGGCAAGACCGTCACCCTGCAGGGCATGGTTGTCACCTTCGCCGAGACGCCCTTGGTGACCTCGGACTACGACACGTTCCTGTACAATGCGGAAGGCACGCAGATCGCGGCCGGCGCGAACGGTGGCGGCGTGGACGGACTGACGGCAGGAGCCCTTTCTGCCGGAACGTACACGCTCGTCGTCGTGAACTGCCTCGGCATCCCGGGCGACTACGTGGTGGAAATCACCTCCACGTACCTTGAGGTCGTGGAAGGTCTCGACCACGAGGCCACGGCCCACGCGCATTAAGGGTTGGAGTCGAACGACTCCGGAATCGTCACGGGCGCGGCGTTGCCGCGCCCGATCCTTTTTCATTCCAGGTCATGCGCGTCCCCGCAGCGTGGCGTCCTGGGAATTCCCGTGACCGCGATAGCCTTCGCTGACCAGGATGCGGGCCCAAGCCCCGCGGGAATGTGTCCTGTCCTCACGCATCCGGTTCCGACGTGCCGGATGCACCATTCTCCGAGGCGCGGGTTGGAGGCGCGGCCCGGTTCAATCCGAGGATGAGGAGTTGAGTGGAACCTGCCCGGCACAAGGCGTCCATGGGGCAGACGCGACACATGTCGCGGGAAGGATGGAACGCGACCTCGTGGATGAAGAGGTCGAAGTGGTTGACGTCATCGGTGACGTCCGGATTCAACTGGAAGTTGTCCTTCTCGTGCTTCAGGACGAGCTTGTGGTCCACGAGGCGTTCAAGGCGGGCCTTGTGGAACTGCTGGTAGGCGAAGGAACCCTTCAGCTGGTCGAATTTGCGCTGACCCCACCGTGTGTTCCCGTACTCGGCGGCATGGGCCTTCTCGTACAGTTTCAGGAACTCACTCGACTTGAACGACTCGAACCCGAGGCCGTGGTAGATGCGGTTCATCTCAAGGTTCATGGAGAGGTCGCCGTCGGTGCGCTTCCGGAACTTCATGAACGAGCAGACTTCCCAATGCTTCACCGGGGTCCGCCACTTGTACGTGAACGCATCCCGCAGCCCTTTCCCGACGAGTTCCACGAAGCCTTCCTCCGCGGCCTGCATGAGCTTCTCGCGGACCTTGTGGCTCGTGAAGCCATAGAATTCGGCGCTGGACGAGGGGCGGCTCCCGTTGTCGGGGACGAACAGCTTGTTCGTCTTGCGCGCCGTGAAGCGGCCCACGTCGAGGCGAACGGCCTCGGTGAGCTGGATGGCGCGGCCCCCCATGAGGGTGGTGAGGAGCGAATCGTGAATCGTGGAGTACACGTGGAGCTTCAAGGCTGCGTAGAAAGCCTTGTCAGTACTCAACGTCCCTACGGGGGTCTCGTTCACGACACCTTGCCTCCAACCTGCGAGGAATCCCGATCGTGACGAATTCCCTCTCCCGACGCGTCGGAGTCGTGGAGAATGGAACGTGCCGACCACGAGCGCCGGCCATCGCAACCGAGATTTGGGTTGATCTTTATCAGCTCGGGAATGGCCAGTTGGCAACCCCGTGGAGAGTCCTTAGCTTTTCTCTTCGCGCGGGCGCGGAGATGGGGCGAGGAACCGCGGGAGCATCTTCGACCTGACGGCCCCGTGACGGGCTCCTGGTTCTTATATGGATTTGTGTCACGACGGCGCGCCATTTCCGGTGGCGGAGGGGACTTGGTGGGTCACAAGTTGGGGTTGGGGCTTGAGTCTGGTCGGGCTGGTAGTCTCTTCTCGCCGTGGAGCGATCTTGATCCTATTGGCGCGGGATTTCCGGTTGGCTGGGTGATCGCCACCTGTTTCACACAGAGCGCACAGAGACACGGAGAGCACAGAGACGGTTGGTTTTGGGGCGATGTGGAGGGAGGGGTGGCGGGTGCGTTGAGCGCGACCTTGGTGGGGGTCGTCGATACCGTTCGTGTTGCTTTTTCCGTCGTGGTCGTCGTCGTCCTCTGTGCTCTCCGTGTCTCTGTGACCCCTGTGTGAAATTCGGGGTGCACAGCGGTCAACCGCCGTGGGAACAATCGATGTCCAGGCCGCGATGGATCGGCTGCCTGACCGCCGAGCCGCGCCCTGTTTACACCAACCGAACCCGCCCGGCAACCCCATCGCCTCCGCAGTTGCCGAAGCCGTGCACAGGAAAACCTAATGGCAGGCCGCACGACTGCCCGCCCGGTTCCATGTCCCCGACGACCACGACGTCCCCCATGCTGAAGGCCCTCCTCCTCGCAGGCCTCCTCCTTGCGACCGGTCTTGCCGGGTGCGTCACCCAGGCCCCGACCACCTCGGTCAGCCCTGCCGCTCACGAATCCGCCGTCGCCCCCGACCCCGTCGTGGATGCCGTCATCGAGCGCAAGCACGACCATTCGGACGCCGCCGAGCACCAGCTTCGCTCCGCGTCCATGGAACTCCTGGCGTTCACAAGCCTCGGCGAGAACAACACCGCCATCGGCACCTACGGTGAGATGGACATCGTCGGCGACCGTGCGTACGTGGCCGTCCTCGGGGACGGAGGCGAAACGCCCGGCATC
>JBFILE010000048.1:0-16046 GCA_041599855.1 Thermoplasmatota archaeon | reverse complement strand
GACGTGGCCCTCCGGACCACGTTCACCACAACACTGTCCGTGTTCCGGGACCTCTCCCAGGGGATCGACATCCGGGACCAGTCCGTGACGGATGTGGACCTGTACCCGGCGTCCCTGTGAACGGACGTTTTGCGCGGGCGGCTCGGCTGCCGCCCGCCCGGCCAACCGGCGTTCCTTCAACACGGCAGGGACCGGCCCGGTCTCAACAAGGTTTCCGCGGGTCCGGGAAACCAACTGGTTCATGACACCGTATCCCGGTCAGACACTGCGCCGCGGGAAACTCTTAAACTACCCCCGCTCATACGGGTTGTCGGGAGGTCTCCCAGCACGCCGTCCCGCCCTCCGCAACGAGGAGGGTCCGCGCGTGCACGTCCGCGGAACGGAACGAGAGCCGATCCGTGGATGAGCGGGTGGAAGGGTCACGGCCAAGTCGAGGCCCTTCAACGAGAGGTGAACAAACATGACAACCAGCAAGACCATCGCGGTCAGCGTATGCGCCATCTTCCTTGCCGTCGCATTCGCTCCGCTTGCAACTGCGACCCACATGCACATCTACCACGTCGGAGAGCAGCACGACATGCTCGGCACGTGGAGCGAAGACGGCGACGTCGTCCCGGGCGATGCCCCCGCGGGCCTCGCGGGCATCGGCGAGCGCGTCCGCGAAACGCCCCTCTCTGTTGCGGGTCAGGGTGGCCGCGTCTTCAACGCGATCACCGTGGTCCAGCCGCAGATCTACTTCAACCTGAACCACTACGCGGGCACGGACTTCCTCTGGCCCGGTGCCACCGGCTTCATGGCCTGGTACGGCAACTGGAACGACCTGAACGGCGACGGCGTCATCTCCGATGCCGCCCCCGACGCGAACGGCAACCCGCCGTCCGCGGAAGCGAACGATGAATTCCTGTGGCGCGGTGCCGAGGATGGAAACGGCGGCCTCTCCATGGTCGGCTACATCCACCCGTCCGACATCGAGGGCACCGGCATCCTCGCGGGTCGACCGTTCCTCACGGGCGACCCCCTCGAGGAGTCGTTCGGCGCCTTCGCCACGCCCTCCGCGGCCCCCGACTTCGCGTACGCGGACCGCACGGCCCCGGCAGAAGCCGGTGGCCAGCCCTTCTACGTGGCCGGGCCCGGATGGTCCACGCAGACCACGGACGAATCCTTCCTGGTCACGACCACCGTCCTCAGCGTCGTCGACGCCCAGAAGGCGGCCGGCTCGGAAGTCGGGTTCGACCTCGCGGACTCCGCGAGCTACCGCGACGTCGATGTGTACGAGAGCCTCGACCCCACCGTCGAGAGCCTGTACCTGTCCAGCGCCCGGACCGCGAAACCCGCGTACGACTCGGGTGTGGCCGCGGTCAACAGCACGGCCAGCGCGATCGAGGCGATCGTCGATGAATACACCGAAGGCCTCGTGCCCTCGGAAGTCAGCGACCAGCTCGATTCCGCGGAAGAGGATTCCGACAAGGCCATCGGTGCCACGGATGACGTGCTCTTCGGCCCCGTGCCCAACGAGCGCGCGTACGACATGGCCGGGAACGACTACGCGTCCGGCTTCGCGCCGTGGCTCGACGTGACCACGCGCTTCAGCGCCCCGACGCTCGCCAACGTGGACGCCCGCAGCGTCCATGGGGCCCTCTTCGCGGGTGTGTACGGGAACAACCCGGTCACCATGAGCCCCCTGCAGAAGGGCGACGACCGCACCCAGATCCCGGGCATTGTCCAGCCCATCGCGAGCACCGGCCTCTGGTTCGATGCGAACGGCGACGGCTGGATCGGCGAAGCCTGCGACGTCGACGAGCGGGATGCGGTCACGGGCGAGTGCTCGAATCCGTACAACCACGGCCAGACCGACAACCCGCACGACTACGGGGACACGACCGAATTCGTCGGTCTCGGCAGCACCCTCTGCACGTACTCCGTGACCCTCGACCCCATGGGCGAGGCGTGGCCCGCGGGCACCGTCATCATGCGCACGTACGACCGCCCCACGAGCGAAATCACGGCAGGCCGCCAGGCCTACGAACCCGTCACCGGGAACGGCGCCGTGTCCCTTCGCTTCAACCGCCAGTGCACGGACGCCACCGGATCCAGCACCCAGGATGCGCTCATCTCCCCCACCGGGAGCTTTGCGTTCCCCATCGCCGTGTCCCTGACCGTGACGCTGCCGCCGGTGACCGACACGACCCAGGGCATCACGTTCCCGGGCGCGACGATCACCGACAACGACATCCTGACCGTGGATCTCTGAGGCCCACTTCGGACCGGTGACCGACGGACGCAGGGATGGCCTGCGTTCCGTCGGTCCTTTTTTTCCTGATTTTCAGTGCCTTCCCAAGCCGCGCCATGGCGAGGCGGGGGGCTACGCGCGGCCGGCGGGAAGGAATGGCTTATAACCCTCGCTCGCGCTCGCGGCGACAATGGCTCATTCGCGCGCCCGGAGCGTTGCCGCCCTCGCGACGCTCCTGATCGTCCCGCTCGCCGGGGGTTTCCTGCCCGGTTCGCACGCTGCGGTACCGGATCCGAACCCCTGGCCCCAGGGCGACCCGGTCATGGACGAGGTCAAGGCATGGGCGCTTGCGATGAACGGGACCCTCGCGCCCTTCGCGAACCAGACGGCCACGTACAAGGACGCATTCGCGTCCCTCCACGCTGCGGAGCGCTTGCTGAACGCAGGGAATGCCATGGATGTGATGGACCGGCTGATTGCCGCGGAGGTCAAGGTCCAATGGGTCGTCCACCGCGCCGCCGCGACCGCTGCGGAGGAGAACGCGTCCGGCAGCGGCCACCGCGATTCCATCATCGCGGCGTCCCAGGCACTGTACCTGGATTCCGAGAACCGGTCCCGTGCGAACCGGGCCGCCCTCGCGGATGCCTTCGACGGCCTCCGGTCCCGATCCGGCCTCGATCACCTGCTGTTCGCTGCCCACGTCCACACCATCGGCCGTGACTACGTGGAAGGCTTCCCGGACCGCGTGAGCGAATTCCAGGGACGCACCTACACCTACCAGGCCAATCACCCGAGCTACCTCATCGAAGCGGAGAAGCTCGTCCGCGTCCCCATCGGCTCGCTGTATCTCGAATCGTTTGCCGCCCGTCTCATCGCGGTCGCCCTTGCCGCCGATGCGGATGCCGCCGTCGCCGACCTCGACCGGGACGTCCTCGATGACGTGGTCGCGAACGTGAACCGCACGATCCGGCAGAGCCCGTCGAGTGCGCCCCTTCTCGATGCCCGCTACCTCAGCCGGGGTCGCGCTGCATTCAACGATGGTGTTGAAGCGGTCGGTCTTGCCGAGTTCGCCCGATACCGGGATGCGAACGCCATTGCAGGGAGTCGCCAGCAGAACGAGGCGAATGATCCCAAGGTGCGCGCCCGACTCGTCAGCGAGTACGCGAACGTGACCGCGCGCCTGTACGGCATCGCCCTCCGGGAAGCCGGGAACCTCACCACCGCAGGATTCCCCCTCGCATTCGTCCGCGACGACCTCGGCCGTGCCGCGCACGCCCTCAGGAGCAGCGAATACGGCACCCTCACCGAGAACCATGCGCGACTCACGGGCATCCTCACGCGACTCGCCATCCTCACCGATTCCAGCGAGGAGCCGGCCTCGACCCCCGTGACGCCGGGCACCAATCCGGTGCCGGCCGGAACCCCGGCCGCGGAGGGCGGGAACCGGATGCTCGTGGCAGGCCTTCTGATGGTGACCCTTGCCGCCTTCGGCGGTGCGTGGTGGATCCTGCGCAAGTGAGTGCCGCGACGGCCATCGCCGCAGCGGACCGGGCCCGTGGAACAGGAAGGAAATCCGCCGGCCCATGGCCCGCAGGGTCCGTGCGGCCATCGGCCACCTGTGGCGTGCGTGTTCCCGGTGGCGGCCCGACCCGGTTGCCGGAGCGAATCAGTGGGTCGGCGGACCGTGCCTGGACCGGACCCGTCCGCGGAGCGGTTCCAGGCGCATCCGTGACACCGGGGATCAACCGTCCACGCAGGAGCCTCCGCCCGATGGGGACGACATCCACTCCGCACCCTTCCGGGTACGGCCTTTTCCGCGGGGCACCGGGTCGTGGGCTCGTGCGCGCGGTGATGGAATGTAAAAAAGGTTTATGACGCCCGACCGCACCTTCGCCGCCCATCACGCCCCATTCCGGGGCAGGTGAGGCTCATGCTTTCTCGGACCCTGCGATCCACGACCCCTCTTGCGGTCATCGCCCTGCTCGTCGTTCCCGTGTTCGCGTCCCCCGTTGTCGCGCAGGTCGGAATCCCCGGGGCGCAAGGCAACTGGACCTTCGATGCGTTGCCATCGTTCCCGCGCCTCAGCTACAACGCCGTCGCATGGCACCCGAGCGGGGACTACGCCCTCATCGTCGGTGGCGCCCCGAGCAACAGCACGACGGATCCCACGAACGGGTTCAGCGTGATCCTCCGGTGGAACGGGTCCGCGATGGACACCATCCTCGCCGACCGCGGCGCACCCCTCTTCGACGTCCAGTTCCATCCGAACGGCACGTACGCCCTCATCGTCGGACACACCGACACCATCTACCGGTACAACGAGACCATGGTGGACAACAAGACGGTCCCCGAACTCCGGAACCTCTGGAAGGAATCGCCCCTTGCCCCCGGTGAGGTCTTCCTCGGTCGTGGCCTCGCATTCAAGCCGAACGGCGACTACGCGCTCGTCTCCGGCGGCTACCTCATGCGCTACGATGATGCGAACGGCTTCCTCCTCGTCCACTCCGGGGAGAACGCAATCTTCAAGAACATCGCCTTCAACCCCAACGGCACCTTCGCGTTCATCGACGGGTCCGCATGCGAACGGCAGCCGGACGGCGAATGCAAGATCGTCCTCGGTTCCGTGTTCAAGTACAGCGACCACAAGCCCCTGTGCGACGCCCACAACCAGTCCACGCCGTGCATGATCTGGGTCCACAACTACGGTCGCTTCAGCCCCAAGTTCGCGGACGTGAACGACATCGTCTTCGCGCCCAACGGCCGCACCGCATGGATCATCGGTTACGACGCCGGCCACGGGTCCACGGCCATGTGGCGGTGGCAGGGCAAATGGAACGACCTCGATGCGGAGGAACCCGCGTACCAGTACTTCGCCCAGTTCCACAAGGAAGGCAAGTGGTCGGCCATGGAATGGCAGCCCAACGGCTACAAGGCCCTCATCGGTGCGTGGACCGAAAACCACCTCTACGAAACCGACGGCGGCGTCTTCAACAAGATCATCGACAACGAGTACTGCAAGGGCAAGTGGAACACGAGCTGTCCCAACGTGCAGGACCTCGCGTGGCACCCGAGCGGCGAGTACGCGATCATCTCCGCCACCGACGGCGGCATCTTCCAGTACGCACCGGACGCGCGCCCGTGGCTCATCGTCCGCACGCCCAAGGAGAACACCACCATCACCGATGACACGCGGGTCGTGATCGACGCGTACGTCAAGCGGCCGGGTGCGAAGATCGAGCGCGTCGAAGGGCGCGTGGACGACCGGCACACCGTCATCGGCTTCAACGAGCGCGGCCCCCGATGGGTCATCGGTGACGTGAAGCTCCCCAACTTCGAGCCCGGTCGCCACAACCTCACGGTGCGCGCCTTCGACGGGAGGGAATGGACCGAGAACGTGACGATTCCGTTCTTCGTCGCAAACACCGCGATCGACGCCCTTGCCACACCCGTCTTCAAGAAGTCGCGGTACTCGGAGCCCACCGGCACGTACGCCCTCGATTGGGCCGGCAACCCCAATGCCACGAACTACGAGTGGCAGGAATCCAGCGAACCCCTCTTCACGAGTGCCCGCACCCACTACACGACGGAGGCCAAGATCGAGGTCTTCAACCAGGTGCCCGGTTCGTTCTATTACCGTGTCCGCGCCCACGGCGGTCGCGCGCCCTCCGACTGGAGTGCCTCCGCCATCGTGAACGTGCAGCGGGTCGCCGAAGCCGACATCCCGGTCACGCTGGCCAGTCCCCAGATCACGTCCACCGAGACGTTGAGCCTCACGGGCCAGTACCGGGTGGATTGGAAGGCGGTCGAGAACGCCACCGTGTACGAAGTCCATGTGGCCCTGGATTCCTTCTTCTCGAAGGACCTGAAGGCCCTCTCGACGCGGGAGACGACCCTCCTCGAACAGGCGAAGGAGGACGGCAACTACTTCTACCGGGTCCGGGCACGCTCGAACACGGAGAAGAGCGACTGGTCGGCCCCCTATCACATGACCGTGGGCGAAGCGCAGCGGACGCCCGCGGTACCGACACCGACCATCCCGGAACCCGATGTCCCGAAGGCCCGGACCGAAGGTGACCCGGGTCAGAAGGTGCCCGGCGCCTCGGCCCTGGTCGTTCTCGCGTTCGTCGCGGTGGCCGCCGTCGTGCGGCGTCGTTTCGGAGACTGATCGAGGCAAAACTTCATCCCCTCGTACATCGCCCGGAACCATGGAAGGCTCAATCAGCCCGGGGGCTCACCCGTGCGCAGACCCCACGTAGCAGCATCGTTCGCGGTCATTCTCCTCCTCGTGGCACCGTCAGGTCTCGCGGAGGATACGGATGTCCTCGGCGACGAGCCGTGGGACGTGCGCAACGAACCGAACCATCCCCTTGATGCGAGCGGGCTGATCGCCGCCGAGCACGGGTATCCGAGCCCGTCCGAACCCACCCGGATGCTGGAAAGCGTCTTCCGCGGATTCTGCGGCGCGACCACGTCCATGCGCGGCTGCTACTGGAACGAGTGGTTGTTCACGGACGTTGCCGACCGCACGGTCATCATGCCCGGCCTCGGGGAGTTCGTCGCCATCCTCGGCATCTGGTACGACTTCGTTCCCGACGGGGTCATCTGCGACCGACCCGACGACCCCGATGGGTCGCCCGCGGAACCCGCGTACGATGGAACCTGCTACGACGAGTTCGATGGCGCCTCGGAGGCCGTCATCTACGGCTTCACCGAACCGGGGAACCACCGACCCGTCACGAGCCTTGGGGCGTCCGAAGGGTGGCAACCCGATTTCGAGTATGAGCCGAGCATGGCCGCCTCCGAGGGATACTACCGGTCGAGCGGGGGCATCCCGTTCCTGAGTGCCACCGGCAGTTTCCTCGAAACCGTCACGGTGCGCACCGCCACCGACGTCATCCTTGCGCCCCTCGACGACGTGCCGTACCATTCCCTCCCGTCGAGCCTCGTGGACGTGGACGAGTACGAGAGTGTGGACCCCATCGTCGAATCCATGTGGCTGTCCATCCGTGATGAAGCCCTGCAGCGGACGGCCTTCATCCACGAGGTGGTGGCCGACATCGACGCCGCCGTCGCCCCCCACGACGATGACCTCGAACCTGTCGTCGGAGCCGCCCACGACCAGGTGTTCAAACCTTGGCGGAACGAGGCGGCCGACGCCGGAAACGCCCAGTATCTCTACGCGGAGGATGCCCACCCGTTCATGGACGTCCGGGTCACCACCCAGGTGTACGCCGGTGACCCCCTGGTCACGAACCGGTTCTTCATCGCCCGCGACGACGACATCCAGCCATCCCTCGCCGGTGGCGACCACTCCGCGAATCCCATCCAGTTCGCTTTCGCCGGGCGCCTCGGACTCTGGTACGACTGGAGCGCGGACGGATGGATCGGGGATGTGTGTCCCGGCATGGATCCGGACTGCGACCCGTACAAGGGCGGGACCGTGGATGATCCCAACCGGTACGACGATGCCTCGGAGTTCGTCGGGGTATGCCCCGTCGAATCCATCGCAGCGACACTCACTCCTGAAGGGGGGAAATGGGGGGCTGCCGGGGTGTATGTGATCCATGACGCCGACGACGGCGGCTCGAATCCCTACGACGACGTGGTCGGGACCATCGAAAGCCCCGTGTCGAGCCACGATGTCCGTGTGACCCGCCACGTCCTTGAAGGGCCCATCGACATCGATCTCCGGTGCGACAAGAAGAATCCGGGCATCCTCTCCAGCCTTCATCAGATCGTGAGTCCGGAAGGCTCCTTCAGCCACCGGATCGAGGTTGCGGTCCAACCCGTCAACATCACCTTCCGGAGTGGATACGGGGTCATTGTCACCGAGTCCACTTGGGACGTTGACAACCTTGAATCCTGGATGCCCGGCAGTATTTAACCACCACGCCGGTGACGGGTAGGTGGAAATGGGCAACCAGAGTGTCGCAAAGCTTAATAGAGCGCATCCGAAGTGACGGCCGCAGGCTCCGCCAGGCAAGCGGTGCCTCTAGCCCCAAGACAAACGCGACCTCGTCGCACGTCCCCGGGGCCGAGAGGCGTTCTTCCAACGAAGGCAGGCTCAGAGGCAGGAATCCGGGTCCCGAAATCGGCCGCTCAGGTCGGTCGCACGGGCCGTGTTCCCCCTGTTCTTGCTGGCGGCGTTCGTAGATCCACGTCCCGGAAACGGTCCGCGGAACCCCTGTGGCCCCGCCACAGAACTGTTCGAGGTGTCGAAAATCATGGGAACCACGCGGTCAACCCGCACGCTGGGATTGTCACTCGCCATACTCACGCTCTTCTCCGGCGTCCAACTCGGCCTCTTCGCCGATGTGGCCGAGGCGGCGCCGATCTCCGGGATCCAGGCTCCGAACCTTCCGGGCCTCCCGGCCATCGCCGAGCCGACGAGCACGACCTCATCCACGGCCAACCCGCTTCCGCGGGAGTTCCTCGACGCCTACGAGATCGCGAACCTCGACGCGAGCCTCTCGGCCGTCCTTGCGAACTACGCCCGCAAGATGAACGTGCCCACCCGGGACATCCCGCTGCGCGACGTGCCTGCCTCCGGCGCGCTCCCCGATGCCCTTGCCGACTACACGTTCGCCATCGCGCCCTTCACGACTCCGGCGCACCTCACGGAGTCCCAGGGTGCGGCGGCCGCCCTCCCCGATGATCTCCAGGCCGCGCTCGCGCGCCTCCTCTACGCCATGATCGACGCCCAGGACCTCCAGATGGAGGCGATCGGCAAGCTCACACCGTTCGAGGTCCAGGCCCTTCGCTCGGACACCCTCGACGGGAACAGTCTCACGACCCTCGCCGGGAAAGTCGATCTCTCGAAGACCCTCGATGCCGCAAACCTCCTCGACAAGGCCGTCGCCGAAGCCGAGCCCGTCCTCAAGAAGTGGTCCCTCCTCACGAGCATCCACCGCCGTGTCGAAGGCCCCGGCGTGTCGGACTCCGCGATCCTCGCTGCAACCGCGGCCCTCGTCGAAGCCGAGACCCCGGCGGACGTCTTCAAGTGGACCGCGGCCCTCCGCGGTGCGCGTGTCCCCGACGTCAACATGGACGTCTTCAAGGAACTCGCGAGCGTTCCCCCGAGCCAGGCCCTCGCCGTCCTCTACCAGGCGACCGGGACCCCCATCGGCCCCGAGCACATCCTTTCCTTCCTCGCCGCCGAGGACCTTCACCCGAACCTGAAGAGTGCCACGAGCGTCCTCGTCCTCAGCACCGCCGCGGCCCAACTCCTCGTCCAGGGTGGCGAGACCACGTCTCCCCTCGATGTGGACCGCGCCGCCGGCCTCGCGGCCGCGGTCGCCGGCATCTCCCAGTCCGCAGAGGTCCCCACCAGCGCGGACCTCGATACCCTCCGCGCGTTCGACCAGCTTCTCCAGTCCTCCGCGTCCAGCGGCAACAGTCTCGCCGCCGCCGCCATCCTCCTGAAGGCCGCGGAAGTCGCGGAAGCCTACACCCTCGACATCCCCGAGGGCGCGGACCTCCGCCCGTACCAGACGGCGGACCACGGGAACAGCGACCAGGACCTGCGCGTGTCGGGTATCCGCATCATGACCCACGAGTACCCGAACAACCACACGACGCGCATCAACGTCCGTGTCCCCCTCCTCGGCGTCAACGAGACGTACCACTCGCGGGACAAGGTCGTCTACAACGACGACGGCAAGTGCCGCATGCGCGCCTGGCACGACCAGGACGAGGACGGCAACGTGGACGGGAACGAGCGCGCCACCAAGACCGATGGTGCGACGCCCCGCGACAACCAGCTCTTCTACTTCGAGCAGGGCCCCACGTGCGACGCGTCCAACGGCATCATCTTCCACGATCCCTACTTCTACGTCATGATCCTCGACAACCGGACGAGTGTCATCGACGGTCGCCACTCCCGCGTCGAGTCCGACGCCTTCACCCGGGACTACGGGTCCTTCACGGCGCGCGACCTCCGCGACGTCATCTGGAACGGCTGGAACGCCACCTTCAACAGCGGCTTCGGCTTCGAGGAACTCCTCGGAACCGAATTCCTCGGCGGCGCCCTCTGCGCGAGCGTCGGATTCGGCGGTGGCGATGCGTGCGACCTCACGGGCGACGGCAATGGTTTCAACCCCGCCTTCCTCGTCCCGACGGCGAACGTCACCTTGAACCGGCAGGCGTACCAGTTCGTCCTCCTCGACCTTGGCGGCGACGACGTGTACCGCAACAACGCAGGCGGCACGTACAACCAGTCTGAGAACGGGGACCCCTTCCGTGGCGGCCTTGTTGCGGTCCACCTCGACCTGGACGGCCACGACAAGTACGCGTCCCAGCGGGCCTTCTCACTCGGTTCCGCGGACGCCGGCGTCGGCATCCTCCTTGACCGCCGCGGCGATGACCAGTACTCGGGCCGCGACCGCATCCTCGGTTCCGCGAACTACACGCAGCACATGGCGGGCACGTTCTTCGACCAGGCAGGCTTCTGCTTCGCCGTGAACTTCGGCTCGCCCGGTAGCCGCTGCGAGCACCCGGGCCTCGGCCTGTTCTTCGACCTTGCGGGGAACGACACCTACACGGCGACGAAGGACAGCATCGGGTTCGCGAACAACTCGTACACGAACGCATTCATCTTCCCCGCGTTCACGGACCCCGCGGCCGGGTCCGAGGAAGCGGCGGACAACGCCCGCTCCTACGGTCTCGGGTCCCTCGGTCTGTTCTATGACCACAGCGGCACCGATTCGTACGCCGGCACCCACCACAGCCAAGGCGTCGGGAACAACTCCGGCCTCGGCGTGCTCATCGACCGCTCCGGCGATGATTCCTACTCCTTCACGGGCAACTCGAACGTGACCCAGGGCAAGGGTGTCCACCGCGGCTTCGGCCTCCTGTTCGACCTCGACGGCGCCGACCGAGGTCTCCAGAAGACCGGCGAAGTCTCCATCGCCCACGTGGCCCAGGTGGACTTCGACGTCCGTG
Organism: Thermoplasmatota archaeon; assembly: GCA_041599855.1. GTDB lineage: Archaea > Thermoplasmatota > SW-10-69-26 > JACQPN01 > JAJPHT01 > JBFILE01. The sequence continues at coordinate 4,876 of JBFILE010000048.1, read as the reverse complement.
CCTTCCACAAGTGGAAGGCCGAGGACAGTCAGGGCGGGTCCTCCATCCGGTCCCCCTACGCCCACGGCTACGGCCTCATCCTCGACGTGGACGTGGCTTCGAACCCGGCGACGGCCTTCCAGGCGGAAGGCAGTGGAAGCCGGACGGCGCCCGGCGCGACCCTCGAGATGCAGGAGGACCCGTTCTTCGGTCTCGAAGTCTACATCGTCATCCCGGGCGCGCTCGCCATCGGAACCCCGGAATCGAACACGTGGCGCAGCAACTGGACCCTCCTCATCGACCTCGGTGGCGACGACCGGTACACGAACCGGGCCGGAGCCGCCAGCCTCGACTGGACCACGTTCACGAGCACGGACCAGACCCATACCCTCTACCCCCTCGGCATGGACAACGAGCAGCCGTTCGGCGCCCAACGCCTGCTCTTCTGCGGTCAGCAGGAAATCAACTGCCGCGACAGGTGGCCGTCGACCCCGCTTTACCTTGCGAACCCCACATCCAACCGCACCGGGTTCACGACCCTCGTCGGCATCGCCATCGACGTGGACGGCGCGGACCATTACCGCAACGTCGGCCCCAACGGCACCTTCGGCGAAGGCCTCGGGTACGGCCTTGGCGGCATCGGTCTCCTGTACGACTACTGGAACGGCGGCGGGTCCAAGGACGCCTACGAATCGAGCGGCAAGAGCCTCGGCGTCGGCGAAGTCTTCGGGATCGGCGCATTCTACGACGAATCCGGCGACGACCGCTACGACGTCCGCCTCCACCGCGACGCGGATCCCAAGACGAACAAGGACAAGAGCTGGGCCCTCGCCTACGCCGAACGCGGCGGCATCGGGGTCTTCCTCGACCCCATCGGCAATGACTATTATCGCGGCTACAACGTGACGGCGGGCGCCGTCCGCACCACCTTCAACGTGGAAAGCGCGGTGTTCTACGACGGCTCCGGTGTGGACACATACCTGCTCGGCAACGAGAGCCAGGGGTACCTCCAGAACATGGTCCGCCGCAGCGCGCCGAGTGGCTTCCAGACCATCTTCGGTGCCGGCGAACGCCAGTGCTACCACAACAACTACGTATCGTTCCCCGGCTCGAACGAATGCACGCCGAACAACATCAACAACAACGTCAACTCGAATTCCCAGGCGAGCGCCATCCTCGCCCTCTTCCTTGATGACGGGCCGGAAAGCGATCTGTACGCGGACAACCTCCGGTTCATCAAGACCGACTTCGACCACGGCCACGACAACAACAAGTGGTGGCGCCACGTGGGCGAGCCGCCGAAGGGCGCCGGCCAGGGAACCGGCACCGACGATCCGACCGGTCAGGGCGGCTCACAACAGAGCAGCTCGAGTTCCGGCGAAAGCTTCGGCTTCGCCCTCGGGGTCGACAACTCCGACTACTATTCCAACACGCGGGTGCACGCGCTGTTCAACCACCCGAGCCGCGGCAACATCGGCGAGCCGTCCGATAGCGGTGCCAAGGTGTGGGACGATTTCAGCCTCGGCTTCTATCCCGAGTTCTTCGTCCTGCGCTCCGTGCTCCTCAGCCCCGCCGTCCAGCTCGCGGTCAACGGCCGCGGCGTCGCGGCAACCGCGCCCACGTTCGACCTCAAGGAGGAATCGGGCTCCATCGCGGTCCTCGACTGGCAGGCGTACTACGGCACCCAGAGTGTCATCAACAACGCCCAACGCCTCACCTTCTACCTCCTCTCCGAGACGGCGTACCGCTTCACGTGCGGCGTGTACGCGGACTACCGGAGCCTGGTGAGCGGCCAGCGGGCGTTCCACGAGCCCCGTCCGGACGCGTACTGTGCCCTCGTGGATCAGGCTCGCGACGTGATGTCCCAAGGCTCCGCGACCGCCTCCGCACAGCTCAAGATCGTCCTCGACACCACGTTCGCGACGATCGCGGGCGCACAATCGACCAATTCCCAGCCCCGCACGTTCTACGTGGACCTCGCGAAGGCGGCGGAGTCGGCCAGCGTGCAGTTCCGTGGCGCCCCCTACCTCCTTGCGCAGCCGGCGTTCGAATCCCTCGCGGTGGACGCCCGCGCCGTCGCCCAGGGCGATGCGGACCCCTCGATCCTCGCCCTCGACGTGGAGCGCCTGAAGCTCGCGGCGGCGGAGATCGTCCAGTACCGTGAGTCCACGGTGGACCCGTCCCCGCTCGTCCTCACGCTCCTCGCATCCGCCATGGAGTTGCAGGCGCTCACGGACCCCGACCTTCGCCTCCGCATGGAATCCTTCGGCGTGACCGACGCGATCCTCGACGCGGCTGCCGCATCCTTCGACCCGACGAAGCGCGACGATGCGCTCACGGAACTCGCCCACATCCTCGAAGCTGCCGGCGCAGCCGGTGGCGAGGCGGGCGACCACGACCAGGGCTCGGTGACCACGGACAAGGACGGATCCAAGGTCCGGTCCTTCGAGATCTGGGTCGCCCGTGACCTCCGCGCATGGTGGGACAACACGTGCGGCACCGCGGCCGACTGCATCGAGTTCAGCCCCGTGGCGCGCTGCGACAACACGGACCCGCACAAGGCCGTCTGCGAATGGCGCGAACCCGAAGCGGGCCCCAACGGCACGTGGCACCCCGCCCCCATCGGTTGCTCCGCAGACAGCGACGCGGCGAAGGCCGTCTTCTGCAAGGAAGGCAAGAACGCGTACAAGTACCGCTGGAACGTGACGGAAGCCATGGCGAACGGCACCCAGCGCTGGCCCGACTCGAGTGTCGGCCGCGCGTACGAGTTCGTCGCCTACGCCCACGGCCAGATGAACCAGCTGGACAGCGAATGGAAGGCGTACTCGCAGGTCACGTCCAACCTGGGCCGCGCGGACGATGTCCGCCGCACCCAGGCGTGGCGTCTCGACGACAACTACGGCTACTACCCCGGGACGTACCGCGTGGCCGCTGCCTTCGACTCCTTCGTGTACACGAACCCGAAGGACATCGTGGTCAAGCACTTCAACCCCACGTTCCTCTCGCAGGCCGTGGAAGCCCAGGTGCACACGAGCGAACCCGTCGTGTACTACGTCGATTACCGGCAGGCCGGCGCCTCGGAATGGATCCTCGGGAAGAACGAGCTCGAAAGCCGTGCCATGAACCCGGGCGTCTTCACGGACGCGGACCGGGCAGGCCGGAACAACATCAAGGCCACCGGTGACTGGCTCGACGTGTTCAGCCGCCCCGCCGGCGCCACGGAAGGTCGCTACGAGTTCCGCCTCCGCTACCTCGACCAGACCCACCGCACCCAGAGCGCCGTCACGAGCCCCCGCGGCACCTTCGTCTTCGATGCGTGGGCCGATGCCCACACGCCGGTCGCGCGGTTCGAGAACACGAAGGAATGGATCAACCTCGGTGACGTCCGCTCCTTCAACGGAATCGCGAAGAGCGGCATCATCACGGTGAACGTGACCGGCACCGACCAGGACCCCCACACCCTGGCCAATGGCGGCTCGCCCCTCGTGAGCTGGACCATCGCCACCACCGAGTTCGCCTCGGACTGCGCGACTGCCGGTGTCACCACGACGAAAACCGTGGAGAAGCCCCACCTCAACGTCACCGTGCGCCACGGCCGGTGCTACGTGTTCAACGTCCGCGCCCTCGACGGCGCCGGCAACATGCAGCCTGTCGAAGCGGCGGACCGCTGGACCGTGAAGGTGGACCTCGTTGCGCCCATCGCCAACGTGAAGAGTCCCCAGGAGCGCATGCACCCGGACACGCCGGTCGTCATCCCGTACACCCTCGACTCGAAGGAGAGCGTATACGGTAACGACATCAAGCGCGTGGAACTCTGGTACAACGTCACCACGAACACGACCGGCCCCGCCGGCTACACCCGGGTCACCGAGTACCCCATCGAACCCCTGACCGAGGGTGTCGCCACCTTCGACCTGCGCAAGGTCAAGGGCCAGTTCGACCTTGAGAACGCGGACCCCGCGACCCTCGACAAGAACATGGCGTACGTGCTCGTCGTCCCCGTGGACGAGGCCGGGAACATGGGCGGCTTCAACTACGCGTTCAAGTCGTTCACCGCGGGAAGCCTGTTCTTCCCCATCGACACCACGCCGCCGTCCCTCGTGGGCGACCGGCCCGGCATCGACCCCCAGTACTACCGGGCGAAGGTCCGCTGGAGCTTCGACGAGACCGTGAACCCGGACTCCGTCAGGATCGAGTGGGGCCTCCCCGCCGATTTCGAGGGCCCGTACTGCGTGGAACCGGTCCGCTGTCCGCCCAAGGTCAAGGCCACGACCCTCGACAACCTGTCGTTCACCGGCATCATCCCCGGTCTCCAGCAGGACCGGTCGTACCGCTTCAGCATCCACGTGAAGGACCTTGTCGGGAACCCGGCCACGTTCGGGCCCTTCGACTTCGATGCGGAACCCGTGGTCGAACTCAAGTTCGTCGCGCCGACCGTGGACGAAGTCGTCCGCGGCACCGTCGGCGCCAAGTTCGCGGCGCACAACCTCCGCCGGGCCCCCGGCGATGCGGCCACCGAGGCGAAGGTCACCTACAACGTCACCCTCGTCGTGGACGACGACTACGCGAAGACGTACCCCCTCGGTGAGGTCACGTACGTCGAGCGTCGCGATGCGGTGAACCCGACGCGCACCTTCCTCTTCGACAGCCGGGTCATCCCGGACACGTTGAACGCGAAGCTCCTGGTCCGCATCACGACGGACCTCAACGCGAAGGACCCGATCGAGCGCGAGAGCCCCGTCTTCGCCATCGACAACAACCCGCCCGTCGTGGTCCCCGTGTTCACTCCGGCACCCACGGGCCCGTGGTTCGCCCGCAAGGTCACCCTCGACTTCGCGGCCGAGGACGGCGTCGCGGGCGGTCCGGTCACCCACGTGTCCTTCACGAACCGCACCGG
>JBFILE010000047.1:0-16210 GCA_041599855.1 Thermoplasmatota archaeon | reverse complement strand
GAGGAGGATGAGGAGGAGGAGGAGGAGTGATGCGCGAGCGTCGTTCGTCGTCGAGAGGCGCGGAGCCCCCGCGGCCGCAGTTACACTGCCGGGGCCGGTGCCACTCCGGTGCTGGCCGCGCATTGCGGCCGGACACCGGAGTCGGAGGGGTCACCGCGTTCAGTCCGCCTTCTTCTTCTTCATCATGCGCGCGACGCCCCACACGGGGAGGCCCACGATGACGAGGACGCCAATGACGGCCAGGAGGACCCAGGGCCAGAACTTCGCAAGGACGAAGTTGGATGTCACACCGATGGACATGGTGACCGATGATCCTTCGCCGGACGGAGCCGCCGTGAAGCCGTCGCGACCATCCTCCTGGAAGGTCTCGACCGCCGCATTCGTGCCTTTCGCGTCCTCAAGGCTGAAGCCGCTGGGGAGCACGAAGCGGTACACGGTGTCCACACCATCCAGGTTCGGGAGCGAGAAGGTCTGGCTCACGGTCTTGAGGACCATCGCCGCTTCTGCACCGCCGGACGCGCCGCCGGAGAGTGGCTTCGAGAAACTCGTGGAAGCCACGAACCGGAGCGGGCGGTCACTGGAGAGCGGGCCCGAGTCGGGCGCTCCGGTGAGGCTCGCGGCGTCGAAGCCGCCGGTCACCGTGACCGTGCCGCCGAGAACGGATTCCAGGTTGTCCTTCACCTTCTGCAGGAGTTCCGCGTCCGCCTTCGCCATGTCTTCCGGCGTGATGGCGCCCGCCGCGTAGAGGAGACGGAATCCGTCCGACGGGAGGTGGCTCAGGGTAACGGTGTCCGGGAGGCGCGCGAGGGCGTCCGCCGGCACCTCGATCACGTTGATCGCGGTGGACAAGGTGACCACGACCTGCATGGATCCGAGGTCGCCGCCGATGACGCCGGGCAGGGTGATGTCCACGTCCTGGAGATCGATCTTGAGGTTCGCGGTCGCCACCTGCTCGGTGAACGGATCCGCACTCGGAACCTCGGTGGCGACGCCGTCCTTGATGTCGGCGGGCGAGAAGTCCTGGTGCATGAGGCTGAGTTCAAGCTGCGCGGTCTCGGACGGCTTGCCGCGGAGATCGTAGGCGAACGTGAGGCTCGTGCCATCCTCCGCAAGGACGCCGCCGCCGGCGTTCTTGAAGAACAGGTTCGCCGGCAGGAGGAACGCATACGTCTGCTCACGGTCCGCCGCGAGGGTCAGATCGTAGTTGAAGCCGATGAGCGCCCCCGAACGGAACGCCGCTTCCATGACTGCGTTCTCGGCGTCCACGGGATACAGACCGGACTTCGTGGCTTGGAACGCGACCGGGCCCGTTGCCGTTCCGGCAAGGGAATCCGTCGTGAATCCGCCGACGAAGGGGGAATCGCCGAGCTTGTCGCCGATGGCGCCCGCCATCTCGGACAGGATGTCATCCTCGCCGTTTGCGAGCTGCTCGTCCGTGATGATGCCGCGGGCGTTCAGGATGCGGATGCCGGCCGCGGACATGTAGTTCAGGTTCACGGTTTCAGGGAGACTCGCGCCGAGTTTCGCCACGTCCACCGACATCACGTCGGCCGTGATGGTCACGTCCACCGGGAGACCGTCGCCGTTTCCGGTGAGCATCTTCGTGAGGTCCATGGTGGCCGCCACATTGATCTCCTCCTTCGTGGGACGCTCCGCGGTCGGGGAGTGGAGTTCCCTCCACGTCACGACTTCCTTGGCGGCGGTGCCTCCGAGGTTCTGGATGAAGAACGTCATCGGCTCGCCGGCGGCCGGCGGCGCATCCGCCGGGAGGTGATTCGGACCGACCGCGTGGACGGCTCCTGCGATCGGCGTGATGTTGTACCAGGCGGTGTGGCCGGGGTCGGCCGCGATGGTGATGTCGGAGCGGATGAGTGCGCCCGCGTCAAGGACGGCCTGGATGTCGTCCACCTCATAATCCCCGATGCCGAGGGTTTCGCGATCCAGGGAGATGGTGGCCTTGGTCGCGAACCGGATCGCAGGGTGATACGCATTTACAGCCTCCCCGGGACCGATTTCGAGACTCGTCTCGTCGATCTTCACCGGGTCGACGCTGGGGGTACCGGACGAGTCGAAATTCTTGAGGGAATTGAGGATCGTCGTGGAAAGGCGGCGCTCATAGGGCTCCATGAATGCAGCCGCCTCGGATTCCCGACCCGCGTTCTTGAGGAGGGCGTAATCATCGCGGATCTGTTTCGCAGTCGTGCGCGAGTTCGTGTCCGGGTTCTCGACTTCCCGGACGCGGATCAGGATGTCCATGTTGATCTCGGTGACTCCCGAGTAGCTGATCTGGTATTCGAGATCAATCCACTCGTCCTCCTTCGTGAGGTCCCCGCTTTGCGCTGCGACGGACGGAAGGGCAAGCAGGATGGCGGCGAAAATGCCAAGGAACGCGGAAGTTGTGAGAAGGGATTGTGGGCGCATGGGGCCGACCTCGATCGAAAACATTGGCAAACCCGGCTATAATGGCTTTGCGATATCCGTTCTGACCGGACAGGCATTCACGCGAGAACCCCACCATTGACTGGTCGGGACATTCCCGGACGGGTGCATGGAAAACGGGTGCTGATCTGCGGGCCCCTTGACCTTCACCCCACCCAAGGGGCCCATGGCGCCCGTCAGATTCGCAACCAAGGGACGCTCCCGTGCGCCGGCCGTTCGCCCCCGGCCAAGGCCCGGGACGAACGGCGCCATACGCGGGAGGGATGCGCCGGGCCGAATCAGCCACTATTCTTTTTCTTCTTCATCACGCGCGCGATACCCCACATGGGGAGACCCACGATGATGAGGACGGCGAGGAGGACCCACGGCCAGAACTTCGCAAGGACGAAACCCGACGTCACGCCGATGCTCATCGTCACCTTCGCGTTGTCGTCTGTCGGGGTGGCCGTGAACCCGTCCCGCCCATCCTCCTGGAAGGTGGTGACCGCCACGCTCGTGCCGGTCACGTCCTCCAGGCTGAAACCACTGGGGAGCACGAACCGGTACACGGTTTCCACGCCGTCGAGGAGGGGCAGCGAGAAGGTCTGGCTCACGGTCTTGAGGACCATGGCCGCCTGGGCATTGGCTGATCCTCCGCCGCCGGACAGGGGCTTCGAGAAGCTTGCGGAGGCGGTGAACAGCAGCGGCCGGTCGCCGGTGAGAGGTCCGCTCGCGGGGGTCCCTTGGAGGCTTGCCGGATCAAAACCGCCGGTCACGGTCACGCCGCCGCCGAGGATGCGTTCAAGATTCTCCTTGACTGTTGCCAGGAGTTTCAATTCCGCCTTCGCCAGGTCATCGTCGGTGATGAGCCCGCGTTCATTCAGGCGTCGCAGTCCGTCCGACGGCAGGTGCGTCAACGCCACCGTGTCCGGCAGGCGCGCAAGGGCGTCGGCCGGGACTTCCATGACGTTGATGGCGGTCGTGAGGCCGACAACCACCTGCATGGTGCCGAAGTCGCCGCCGACCGCGCCCATGAGGGTGATGTCCACGTCGCGAAGGTCGATGGTGATGCTGCTCGTTGCGACCTGCTCGGCGAACTCGCCGGCGTCCGGAGCGTGGAGTTCACGCCACGTGGCGAGATTCACGGATTCCGTGCCATCGAGGTTGTCGATGTAGAACGTCATCGGACTGCCGGGTGCGGGCGGCGTGTCGGCCGGGACGTGGCCAGGACCGACCTTGTATGCGGCCCCGGCGATGGGTGTGATGTTGTACCACGCGGTGTGGCCGGGCTCGGCTGCGAGCGAGAGTTCGGAGCGGATGATGGCGCCCGCGTCGAGGACGGCCTCGATGTCATCGCGGGTGTAGTCGCCGAGGCCGAGCGTCTCCCGGTCGAGGGGGATGGTGGCCGTGGTCCGGAAGCGGATCGACGGGTGATAGTCGTCCACGACTTCTCCGGGCGGCACATCGAGGCTTGTGTTGTCGATGACCACGGCCGCAACGTTCGGCTTGCCGGATGCGTCGAATTTCTGGAGGGATGACTCGATCGCCTGCTGGAGCCGACGGGCAAACGGTTCCATGTATTCGTCGGCCGCGTCCTGTTGGCCGTTGGCCGTCAACAGGTTGTAGTCTTCACGGATCCGATTCGCCGGGGTCGCATCACCCGAGTCGGGATGGACGACCTCACGGACCCGCATGAGGATGTCCATGTTGATCTGGGTGACACCGGAGTAGCTGATCTGGTACTCGATGTCGATCCATTCGCCTCCCGGCGTGCGATCCTGGCTTTGTGCCGCAGCTGACGGCAAGGCAAGGATCATCACGGCGAGAGCCGCAATCATGGTTGAAGAAGCAATAAAGGAGTGACGGCGCATCAGGCCACCTCGGAGGGCGGCATGGCAAGAGGTGAGTATAATGGCTTCGCGATATCCGTACCCGCGGACCGCGCACAGGCTGCGAAGGATACCCTCCTCATGGCGGGCCTGCTGGTCGGGAACATCCGCCCCGAGCGCAGGGACGGGGTCGTCGTGTTCCCGGTGGCGGATCTGGCTCGCGCCGTTGACGCCACGAAGCACCTTGGCGCCGCCCGGGACACGCTGAGGGTCGAAGCCGAGCGGCCGCTGCGCGACCCCCACGACCTCCTGCGGGAACTCCTGACGGACGCCCTGCCTCCGGGCCTTGCCGCGCACGCGCCGAAACGATGGGAACGGGTCGGCCACGTCATCCTCGTCCACGAACTCGACCCGGTCCTCGCGCCCCATCGGGACCTCGTCGGCCACGCCCTCGCCCGCGTCATCGGCGTGGAAACGGTCCTGGAGGAGGTTGGCGGCGTCGCCGGCGAATTCCGCGAGATGCTGGACACCCGGGTGCTGTTCGGCACGGAGACGGTGACCACCCATCGCGAGCACCATGTCGCGTACCGGTTCGACGCGGCACGAATCATGTTCTCGAGCGGCAACGTGGAGGAACGGGCCCGCATGGGGCGCATCGACGCCGCGGGCGAAACCGTGGCCGACATGTTCGCGGGCATCGGGTACTTCGCGCTGCCGATGGCCAGGCACGCGGGCGCGGCGCGGGTCGTTGCCATGGAAAAGAACCCGGTGAGCCACCGATTCCTCGTGGAGAACGCGCGCCTGAACCATGTCGAGGACGTGCTCTCGCCGTGGCTGGGCGACAACCGCGAGTACCCGGGGGAGGGATTCGCCGACCGTGTCCTGATGGGGTATTTCCCGGGAACGTCGGCATTCATCCCGAAGGCCTTGGACCTGCTCAAGCCAAAGGGCGGCATCCTCCACTACCACGACACCATCCCGGAGGATTCCCTGCCATCGCTGGCGGCTCCAGTGGTTGCTGCGGCGCGCGATCGTGGGTGGACGGCACGGCCCTTCGAAACCCATGTTGTGAAGACGTATGCGCCGGGCATCGTCCACGCGGTCACCGATGTCCGGTTGGACGCGCCGTGATTTCGCTCGCCTGTCGAAATGCGGCGGGGGAACTGTTGCGGCGTGGCGGCGAACCGGTGCGACACAAACCTTAAGCCTCGTCCGACAGCCGTTGAGCGTAGGGTGTTGCCATTACCCTTCGATTTGCCATCATTGCGGTAGCTTGCCTGCTGCCGCTCCCTGCCCAAGGGCTCGTTCCCGTCGCTCTCGATGAGCCGGCGGCTCCGTCCCCCGAGTCCATCCTGCCGGTGGACCCGTTCGGACTCGTGAACGGCCTCATCACGGAGGATACCATCCTTTCCAACGGCGACGTGTTCGCGTCCGGCGACGTGACCGTCGCGCCCGGCGCGCGCCTCCTCCTCGACCGCGTCACCCTCACCTTCCTTTCCACGCGGGACACCCACCCGGTGCTCCGCGTCCTCCCCGGCGCCTCCCTCGACATCATCGATTCCCGCGTCACGAACCACGCCCCCACCGCGGGCCCGGACCGCGTCGCAGCCTATTACCGGATCGACGTGCAGGGACGCGCACACGTCAGCGAATCCCGCATCGAGTACGCGCGGTCCCTCGACCTGCGCGGCCCCGGCGCGTCCGGAAGCGTCATCGAGCACTCCGTCTTCGACGAGATGGCATGGAGCGGTGTCCAGACGACACGGGGCGCAAGCGTGACCATCCGGGACAACACGTTCACGGACATCCACTTCCGCCCCCTTGACGGCGATTCGGATCCCCTTGGGGCCGGTGTGGACCAACTCGGTGGCGGCGTCGTCCTGGTCGACGCTTCCAGCGCCTTCGTTGCAGGGAACACGTTCGAGCGCGTGTCCGGCACCGCCGTCATCGTCGCCCAATCCACGGGCACGGGGTCCTTCGTCCGCGAAACGAGTGGCCTCATCGTCGGAAACGTCATCGTGACCGACCACACGGTTGCATTCTACGCCGACGGCGGCTCCCCGGCCCTCCACTTCGAGAACAACGCGATTTTCACCGGATCCATCGGTGCGTTCACCGCGTACGGTTCCGGTGCCGAACTCCGCGGGAACGATTTCCTTGCCCGTCCCGGCGCGTTCGCCGGCATCTGGGCAAGTGGCGTCACGGGCATGAAGGCCCGCGCCCACGAGATCAACGTGTTCAACAACCGGTTCCGCGGTTTCGATGCCGCAGTCGTCCAGAGTGACGGCGCGGACCCGTTCCTGCGCATGAACGATCTCGCGGGGAACGCCGTCGGCGCCCGCGGCTTCGGCGAAGGCAACGGCGAATTCCTGGATCCCGACGGCACCCTGGACGCCCGCGCCAACTGGTGGGGCGACGCATCGGGTCCCCGGGACACGGACGAAGGGGACGGAACCGTCCCCGCCACGAACCCCGAGGGCCGAGGGGCCGGGGCGGAAGGCTTCGTCGACTACTCGACGTGGTTGACGAGCGAACCTGCGTACGCGGGGGATCTCGATTCCCACCTCGTCAAGGTCGGGCCCCGCCACTTCACCCTCACCGTCACGAACACGGGCACGCGGTCGATCCACCCCGAACTCTCGCTCCACGGGATGCCCGACGGGGCCGGCGCACGTGTGCGCATGCCGTCCCAGATCGCGCCGGGCGCCACGGTGGAAATCCCGATCTTCACCTACGCGCCGCCCATGGACCTGCTCATCACCGGCCTCCGGCATCCGGGCGGCGCAACCCTCGCGGCCGCGTGATCACGCACCGGCCGCGGAGCGATCACCACCCGGCTTCCCAGATGCCCGCATCGGGAGGCAGCCCGATCGTCCACACCTCGATGTGGGCGTGGCCGTGATACCCGGAGTACGAAATGACGGCACGCCACGTCCCCGGCACCGCGGGGAGGGTCGTATCCACGGAGGCATTGTTGTCGTCCAGGTCGTGGTACGTGCGTGAGTAGTGGACGGTGCCGTTGGAATCGATCACGTCCACCGAGAAGGTTCCGGACCCGTTTCCGGTCGCATGGCTGCTTACTTCGAGGCGGACTTCACGAGCCCGGCTGTGCACCGGGAATGGCTCGTTCAGCGAGATCCCGTCGCAGGGATTGCATGACTCACGATAATGGAAGACCTCATACGGGGCGTTGGCTGCAATGATCGGCTTGAACTCGGCATACGCGAAGGCACCGAGCCCAATGGCGGTCACGAGGAGGACGCCGAGGACGATCGCCGCGATCTTGAAGAATCGCGCGGTGCCGCGTCCGACGGCGCGGCCGAGGCGGATCACGTGATCCCCGCTGGGCAGGTGGAGGACCGGCCCTTCGGGCGTGTACGCGACCGCGATGTCCTGCGGACTCCCGAAATCGTCGATGACGTCGCGGGCGATATCGGCACGGTGGCGGGCAGGGGACCGTTCCTGTTCATCGCGGATCTTGTCCTCGATGTGGGCGCGGATCTCGGTCATTGCGGCGGCCCGGTCCGCCTCCCTGAGCCGTAGGCGTTTTTCCACGCGGGCGAGGTACTCGTCCACGATCATCTCGGTCGTGTCACTTCGGTTGGGAGTGGGATCTTCGGTCATTTCGGTACGCCTCCGTTTCCAAGATTGTGGAGGATGTTCTGCACGCTGTCGATGAGGTCGGACCAATCGCCGAGCGCCTGTTCAAGGGCGGTCCGGCCGAGTTCCGTGATCTGGTAGTATTTCCGGGGCGGTCCGCCGGCTCCCCCGCTCCAGAAGCTCGTGACTAGGTTCATGCGTTCCAGATTCTGGAGGAGCGGGTACGCGGTGCCTTCCTTGAAGGCGAGGCGCTTGCCGCTGGCTTCCTGGATGGTGCGCAGGAGGTTGTAGCCGTAGTCGGGACCGCGTCGGTGGATGACGTGGAGGAGAATGAGGCTCACGAGCCCGCTCTTGAGCTCGCGGTCCATCTTGTCCCGGAATTTTGCGAGGGCTTTTTCGTCGTCGACCATGGAGCCACCAATCGCTTTACCAAGAGGTCCGAGGTATCTCGGGCTTCGAGGTACATAGTAGCCCGAGGTAGTATTTGGTCTTGGCGGTGGCTTGGAACGACGGCCTTGCGAGGCGTTGCGTCCGGCGCACCAACACCCCCTCCACCCCGCCCGCCGGGCCCCCGCATTTATTTCCGATCCCGCCCCATGTCGGGCCGCCGTGTTGCGCACCCTCGTCATCCACCTGGCCCAGGATTCCCCCAAGAAGAACACGGCACGCAAGCTTGCGAAATTCAACCTCACCGAGCTTTCTCCCCATCTCCGGGATGCCCCGCGGGGCGCCATCCTCCTCGACCCCTTCGCCAAGAAAGCCTTGTCCTGCGAGGACCTGATGGCCGCCCAGGAGCGCGGCATCGTCGCCCTCGACTGCTCGTGGAAGCAGGCGGAAACCGCATTTCCCGCCCTCCGGAAGCAGACGATCCCGCGCGCCCTCCCCTACCTCCTCTGCGCGAACCACGTGAACTACGGGAAGCCATTCATGCTGTCGACGGCAGAGGCGATGGCGGCCACGGTCTACATCCTCGGCGAGCGTGCCCAGGCGGAAGCCATGATGTCGAAGTTCATCTGGGGGCCCACGTTCCTCACGCTGAACAAGGAGCCGCTGGAAGCCTACATGGCCGCGCGGTCCAGTGCCGAGGTTGTCGAGGAGCAGTTGGCCTTCGCCGGCATCGACCCGGAGGACGTTGCGGAGCAGGACGAAGCGAACCGGGCGCAGGAGGAGAAGGACGGCGACGGCGCCTTCGCATCCCCATCCGGGTCGCCCACCCGCGCGGTGCACTCGCCGCCTTCGGATGCGGACGAACCCGAGGGGTGACGCCAGCATGGGCCATTCCAGGCATCATGCACGAATCATCATCCACCTTCAACGAGAAGGAGTCCCCCCGAGCCCCCCTCAGGATGGGCCGTTGATCATTTCCGGTCCACGGGAAAACCGGCGCCCTTCCACGCAGGCAATCCTCCGCGCACGTTGTGGACACGCTTGAAGCCCCGGGAGGAAAGGATGCGGGCGGCGCGCCCGCTTCGGGCCCCGGATCGGCAGTACATCAGGTACGTTCGATCCGGGTCAAGTCGCTCCGCGCGAGCGGGAATCATCCCTACCGGGATGTGTTTCGCACCCGGGATGTGCCCGCCCTTGAATTCCCCGGATTGACGAACATCGATGACCACCACGTCCGATTCCTCGTCCATGATGCGGCGTGCTTCCTGGACGCTCACCGTTCCGCCGCCGGAGAATGCCTTCCAGAGACGTCCGAGGAACAGCACCTGGAATGCTGCAGGCATGTGGGGGCGGCGCATGGTCAGCGCTCCGTCGGGAGGCCGGCATCCGCCCATTCCATGATGCCGCCTGCGAGATTGACGACGTTGTCTGCACCCTGGGAAGCGAGCATGGCCGCCGCCACGGCCGAGCGGGCGCCACTTCGACATTGCATGATCACGGGTCGATCCGTGGGAATCTCCCTGGCACGCGCCTCGATCTGGTCGAGGGGGATGTGGACTGCGCCCGGGATGTGACCGCCCGCCCATTCGGCAGATTCCCGGACATCCACGATGAGGGCGTTCTTCGAGCGGACCATGTCGTGGGCGTCGTTCGGCTCGATGTGCTTGACGGGCGTAGATGGATGCGGAGTCATTGATGATCACCGGATTCGATGGATGAATGGAATGCGAACCAGTGATGGTTTTGCATTTCGAAAGCAAAAACATTTGTTCTCGGGCATTAGTGTTTCGCGGATGCCCTCGACCAACGTGGTGTTTCCGGACCTGCAGGATCGGGGAGCGCCCCCCGGGGCGGAGTCTGTGGGCACCCGGCGTCGAGGCCCATCCTACATCGAGAGGCCCTCGCAAATGTGCCTCGAATCGAGGACCCCCATGCCCGCGGTTCCGCTGCAAACGCGAACGCCCCTGCCCACGATTCGGGAACGCCCACACGCCCCCCACCTGCGTTCGCCTGCACCGGCCACAGCCATGAATGGTTTTGCACAATCCTGATAAATCTATAAGGGATCACGGCCAGTGGAGAACCGTCGACATGGCCCTGCCCCTTCCAAAGCTCCTGGGCAATCGCGTCGCATGCTCGGATGTGGTGAAGTGCGCGTTCGACCTTGGTGACCATGAAGTGAACGTCTACCAGGTGCTGAACGACATGGGCCCCTGCAAGGTCGATGCCGTCGCCGTCCAGGTGGGGCGGGATCCGAGCGTGGTGTACCGGAACCTGCAGAAGTTGACCTCATGCGGCATCGTCAACAGGACAAAGCAGACCATCGCGGAAGGCGGCTATTTCTTCGTTTACGAAGCCCTTCCGAGGGAGCAGGTCAAGCGCCGCCTGCGGGAATGCATCGACGATTGGCACAAGCAGATGCTTGGCGCCGTTCAACGGCTGTGACGCCCGCAATCCGTGGCCGATCGACTTCCCCACCAGTCGGTTGAGCCGGACCTGTTCGTGGGGTCGCCCAAATCCGGACTGCCTGACCCACCACTGGTTTCCCACCGCCTTCTGCCACGTTGGCACCTGCCCCTGTGATTCCCCTGGACCAGCCACCCCGTTCATTGATCCACGGCGCACCGGTTCGGGCCTGCTTCGAGTTCGCGGAGTTCGTCTTCAGGCAAGTCCACGAGACCTTGATTGAACTTTTTTATCTCGCTGAAGTTCGGGGGTTTCGGAATGGTGTTCCCAACGACCCATTCGGTGAATGAATCCAGATCCATGGCGAGGGCGGCAAGCCGTCCGCGGAGGCTTTCGATGGTCCGAGCGACGGGTTGTCCACGACCGATGTCGACGCCGCGCCCGTAATGACCGGGCAGGACGAGCGTGTCGCCGGGTAGGACCATCACCTTGTCGTGAAGTGTCCGATGCAGGACCGCCGCATTGGGGCGCGGATCCTGTCCGAGATCGGGCCGCCCCACACTTTCGATGAACAAGGTGTCCCCCGTGAAGATCAGTTGGCCGAGACGATACGCCATGCTCCCTGCTGTGTGGCCAGGCGTATGGAGGGCGGCGATCGTCGCATTGCCGACGCGGACATGATCCCCGTCCTTGATGGATTCGTGGGGCACGCCACCGACCTCGTCCGGGGCATGGCACGTTGCACCGGACCGGGACACGAGAGCCCGGGTTCCGCTCAAGTGGTCCGCGTGGGCGTGGGTATCGAGGACCTTCACGATGCGTGCACTGCGTGTCGCGGCCGCATCCACGTAAACGTCCACGTCCATGGACGGATCGATCACGAGTGCTTCGCCACCGCTCACGACCATGTAGGAGAGACATCCTTTGCCGATGCGGCGGAACTGGAGGACCTCCACCCCTGGCGACGCCTGGGGAACGGTGACTTCGTCATGGACGCTGTTCCACGCGACCATCCCCCCCTTGAGATCAAGCACGTTCATTCCGCGCGCCTGGAGAAGCCGCTGCGCGGATGCGCTTCGCGCGCCGGAAAAACAAACGGTCACGACCTCGGCTCCGGGGACGACCTCCGGACTTGCACCCGCATCGAGTGAGTCCAGTGGCATGTTGATGCTTCCGGGAATGTTCCACCCGCCGTACTCATCCGGGCCCCGGACGTCGAGGATCGTCAACGAATCCCCGGCATCCATGCGTCGCTTCAATTCATGAGGCGTGATCGTCCTGGCGTCGACCACCCCCGATGGGTTTTGTGGCATGCCTGCAAAACTATTTGCGCGGGCAACTATTTAAGGGCTGGGTTTCGAACCCTCCGTTCCCGACCCCGGAATCCCGGAGCCCCTTGCAAACATTCACCAGTTGGATCGGAGCCGCAGCTTTTGCAATTGCCTTCCAAAACCAAAACATCCAGTCATGGGACCCCCGGCTGGGCCAAGGTCCGCGAACGAGAGATGGACGAACACACGGCACGAAGGGCAGGGACCCCCGCAACGGACGAAGGAGACACAAGTCGGGGGTCTTGGCGCCGCCCACCCAGGCACCCATCGAGGGGTTGGACCTCTCATTGGACGCAACAGTGATGAGGCACACGCTCGTCGTCGGCCTGTTGGCCCCCTGGTGCGGCCCGCGCCGGATCATCGGCCCCATCCCCGATGATCTGGCGAAGGAACCCGCGGGCCGCGTTGTGGTCGCGAAACCCAACGTGGACGAGAACCCGACCGTTCCAGGCCACCGCCAGGTCACCGGCATGCCGACGCAGCTCGTATTCGAGAACGGGAAGCCGATCGACCGGAACGTCGGTGCGCTTCCGAAGGAAGCCCTGAAGAGCAGGATGGCCGCGTACTGAGCCCATCCCCCGCGAGGCCCTCCATGGACATCTCCGCCACCACCGCCATCCTCGCCGTGTTGAGCGGTGGCGCCGTGGGATTCATCCTCGGCCTCCTCGGTAGCGGCGGAAGCATCCTTGCACTCCCGCTCCTCGTGTATGTGGTGGGGTACACGGGCGACCCCCACATGGCGATCGGAACGACAGCGCTCGCTGTTGCCGCAAGCGCATTCGCCAACATGCTGCAGCATGGCCGGAAAGGGAATGTGGACCTTCGTGCCGGACTCACGTTCGCGTTGCCGGGGATCGGGGGTGCCCTCATCGGCGCACGCCTCGGCCTCCTGACGCCCGGGAACAAGCTCCTGTTCCTGTTCGCGATCATCATGCTCGTGGTCGCCATGAACATGTGGCGGAACGGGAAAGGGGATGTGCGGCCCCCATCGGCCAAGCGACCGGAGGTCGACCGGAAAAGCGTCCCGAAGCTCCTGGTTGCCGGATTCCTCGTCGGAACCATGTCCGGCTACTTCGGGATCGGTGGCGGATTCCTCATCGTGCCCGGCCTCGTTTGGGCCCTCGAAACCGACATACGCATGGCAATCGGAACGAGCCTCATCGCGGTCACGGCCTTCGGCCTCACGACCGCGTCACGTTACGGGCTCGCCGGCAAACTCGATCTCCCCATCGCGGCCGTGTTCATCGTGGGCGGCATCCTCGGAGGCATCCTCGGGACCATCGCGAGCCACAACACATCCCACGCACGACTCCGGCGTCTCTTCGCGGGCGTCCTTTTCCTTGTGGCTGCATTCATGCTGTACCGGAATTACACGGCCTTCTTCCCGACCTGAGGAAGCGATTGGCCCGATGTCCGGGCCCGGATGCCGCCGGAGGAAAGGCTTAGGCCGGACCGCCCTCTGCCGCCCCCGAGGCCCATGCTCGCCCGGCACCTCCTCATCGCCCTGATCCTCGCGCCCGCCATCCTGGCAGGATGCACAACCCCTGCATCGTCACCCGACCCGGAGAATGATGGCCGGCAAATGCCCGCCACCCTTCTCCCGGACCTGTCGGACGTGGCAGACCCCGCCATCGACACGGAACGCACCCGCCTCTGGTGGGAGCGCTTCGTGAACGACCACCCGTTCCGCGTCACCCAGAGCCCGACGAACGCGCAGGCGGCGACCCAGTTGGAGCGCGACCTTGCCGCAGCCGGGTACGAAGCGCACACGTTCTACTACACGCATCCTACGGGTGAACGGAGCGCCACCGACCAAGGCATCCGCGTGGTGTTCGGCCTCAAGCCGGGCACGGAGCAGCCGGATCACGTGATCTCGTGGGTCGCGCATTACGATTCCAACGCGGCCACCATCTACGCGGCGTACGATGACGGAAGCGGGACCGCGGTCGCCATGGAACTCGCGCGGGTCCTTGCCGGGTACGACAACAAGAAGACGCTCATGCCCATCTTTTTCGACGCCGAGGAGATCGGGCTCGTCGCGAGCCAGCATTTCGTGCGGGAAGCGATGGCGGACCCCGAGGTCACATACGACCTCGTCATCGGTCACGACATGACGGGCATCAACTGCCCCGGACACGACTGGAAGATGTACCAGTTCGTCGGCGAGAACTATGTGCCCGAGGTTCGCCCCGTCCTCGAGGAACTGTTCCAGTTGAAGATCCCGGCCGAGGAACTGGATTGCATCGAGTTCGTGGACGAGGCGTTCCGGAACTCGGATGAGCGCCGCTTCAAGGAGGAAGGGGTTCCCGTGATCCGGATGGCGGGCGGCTTCAAGGCCACGGATTATCCCGCGTACCACAAGCCGAACGACACGGTCGAGTACCTGTACGAATTCGTGGGTGGGCCCGCGAACTACGAACTCGGGCTGGACCTCACGCTGCGGACAAGTTTCTGGAGCGTGGTTGCGTTCGACCGGTTGCCGTCGTTCAACGATGGGCGCAGGTTGTGAGGGTTGCCGCGGCGCGACCGTGCGCGCGCCATCGCCGCGCAGCGGACGTGCCGGCCACGGGGGGCTTCGCCGGCCCCCGCCGGAGCGATCGGGCATTCACGCGGCCGAGTCCGACCACGTGACCTCGACCGTGGTTCCGCGCTTCGCAACGGCCACCATGTGGAACGGCTGCGCGACGACAGCAGGATAGATGCCGTCCGGGTCGGGCTCATGGATCATGGCATGGGCAATCGTCTTCGCCGCGTCCACGTGGGTCGCAACGGCGGTCACGTTCACGCCCCATCCCGGGTTCGGTTTCGATCCGAGGAACACGGCAATGACGCGCTCGGTCTCGAAGTCCACTTCGGGCGGGTCCCCGGGCGGGATCATGTTCGAGTGCTCCTGCCACAACGCCTGCCATTCCGATTCGTTCGCAACGACTCGGAACTGGCGATCCGTGATGGCGCTGTTCCATCCCTGGGCCACGGTGCGGGTTTCCTCGGGGACGCCTTCGCTCCCCGGTTCCTCGTCGGATGCGCCCGTTCCGCTGCCGCCTCCGCCCGGTCGTTCCAGTGCCGTCCACTCCACGCGGACGGTGGTGTCCCGATTCATGAAGGCTGCCATCACGTAGGGCTGGGCGATGACCGCTGCGTAATCCGCAGCCGGGTCGGGCGGCATGACGGCGGCCGTGGCCACCGTCGCCTTGTTCCCTTCGTCCGTTGTGAGCGCGGTGAGGTTCACACTCCAACCGGGATTCGGCTGGTCGCCCATGAAGATGGCAAGGACGCGCTCGGTTGCGAAATCGACCGCGGGCGCCGGGTCCGGCGGAATCATGGTGGCGTGCTCGTTCCACAGGCTCTCCCATTCGGCCTGCGTGGTCACGGTCACCGTGCGGTTCGTGTGGATGCCGCTGGACCACCCGCTCGCGATGATGCGATACGTTTCGTCGCCCACGTACGGCGTGTTGGAGTCGGAGGGGCCGGGCCCGGATTCCAGACAGCCGGCGAGGGGAACACCCACGAGGACGGCCACGGCAAATAGCGCGGAACTGCCGCGGGTTCGCTGGGACAGCATGAGCCGGTATCCGCCGCGGGTCGGAATAAGGATTCGTGTTGGGTTCGGCGGTTGGCAAACGTGGGGGCGGGTGGGGGCCGGCGGCAGACGTGTCAAGGTGGGGCGCCGAACCCGCGAAGGGGGCACCGGCGGGGGAAGTGGGGGTGTGGAAGGAGGGATAGATTGGGGAGGGATTGGATCGGGAAGGGAGTGACATGGGGATGGAGTGACATGGAAAGGGAGGGAGCGGGGGCGGGAGGACGGACGAGGGAAGCGCGACGAGGGAAGCGGGAGGACGGAAGAGGGAAGGGCGACGAGGGAAGCGGGAGGACGGAGAGGGAAGGGCGACGAGGGAAGCGGGAGCAAAGAGGAGCGAGACTACCGGCACGCAAGGGATCCCATTTCTCCGAGGGGTCGCCTCCGAGGGGTCGCCTCCGGGGGGAGGACGAACCGGGTGGAATGAGGGGTGGGGTGCTACCGAGCCGCGCGACGCGCGGAGAGGTTGGGGATGGGCTGGCGGGGGGCGCAATTCTCACACCCACCCCTCGCGACCCGCCCTCCCCCCATTGGCTTGGCATCGTCAGGCGAGGGCTCTGAGACCCAAGCACACCAACGGAACCAACCAACTCCAACCGCAGCAACCGCCAAGCCCGGGGCCCGCGATTCGCTGGATCCGCCGGAATTCGCCGCGTCGAACG
>JBFILE010000046.1:0-16346 GCA_041599855.1 Thermoplasmatota archaeon | reverse complement strand
TCGTCCCCGGCGTCGCCGTATACGAGGAACCGCTCCTGAACATCCGTGGCCGCGAATTCCGCACGTGGGACCCGTCCCGGTCCAAGCTCGGCGCGTACCTCCTGAAGGGCGGCCGCGAGTGGCCCATCGGGGAGCGGACGCGCGTCCTGTACCTCGGTGCCGCCAACGGTACCACGGTGAGCCACGTGTCCGACATCACGGTCGATGGAACGGTCGTGGCCGTGGAGTTCAGCCCCCGCAGCTTCCGTGACCTCCTGTCCATGAGCACGCCCCGCGAGAACATCGCACCCGTCCTCGCGGACGCGTGGCAGCCGTCCATGTATGCCCGCTTCGCGCCGGACATCGACGTGGTCGTCCAGGACATCGCGCAGCGGCAGCAGGGCCTCATCTTCGCGAAGAACCTCCTTGAATTCCTTCCGAAGCACGGCCTCCTTGCCGTGAAGGCGCGGAGTGTGGACGTGGCCGCGAACCCGCGCGCCGTGTACGAGGATGTGCGCGTGGTCGTGGAGACGGAGACGGCGGGCGCGTACAAGTGCATCGAGACGGTGCCCCTCGACCCCTTCGAGAAGGATCACGCGGTGCTGACGTTCCTGCGGACGGACAAGCCGGTGCCCACGGGCGCGACGAAGGCGCAGCCGCAGGAGGCGCGCCCCCGTCCGGCCCCGCAGCCCCGCGACCCCCGGCAGGGGCCGGGCTTTGCGCAGGCCGGTTCCGGGAAGCCCCGCGACTCGGGCCAGGGTCGCCCCGCGCACGGCGGCGGCGGGAAGTCCAAGGGCAAGGGCACGAAACGCTGGTGAGCCAGTGTCGAGGCGCGGAGGAGGGTTTCCCCCCTCCGGTCGCCTCGTGGAGGAATAACGTCCGATGAGGGACCGCCTCGATGGGGCGGCCCGCGCGATGGCCGATGGGGTTCACGTCCTCCCGACGGATGCACGCGCACGTCGGGTCCGAGTTTCCTTCGACGCCCGGCGCGTGCCGACGATGAACACTGGGCGACCAACCCGTCCCGCACCCCCTTCGCGGCTCGGGTTCGTTCCTCGTCTCCGCACCCCCGCCGCCGGAGCACGCCCCCCGTGCCCGCCCCATTCATCTATTCGAACGTCCTTCGAACAATCTGAAGCCATGCTATTCGAGCATGGCGCGTACCATCCCCTTGGAGGCATTCGATGACCGTCATCTTCGGCACGCTCGGCTTCACACCGGGCAAACTCGTGCGCTGTGTCTCGAACCACGAGCATGTCACGAAACTGGTGTTCTTCCACGACCACCACCCGAACAGCTTCGCGGCTGCGAAGGAAGTGATCGCATTCTGCAGGGACAAGGGCATCGTGGCCGAGCCGCACCCCCTTGACGCGTTCGACATCATCGAGTGCGCCGTCACCATGCGCCGCGCCATCCGGGCGGAAGGTGCCGAGAATGTGGTCTTCAACGTGACGGCGGGGACGCCCGTCATCTCGAGTGCCGCGACCCTTGCGTCCGTGCTGGAGGGGACGCGCGCCGTCTACATCGATGAGCGGAACGGGAGCGAGATCTCCCTGCCGCTCCTCAGCATGCGCTACGAGGAGGTGCTGGGCCCCGAGTGCCGCCGCGTCCTCGCCGCCATCGCGAAGCACAAGGACAAGGGCACGGTCCAGACCGAGATCGGGAAGGCCCTGAACCTTGCGCGGGCGACCGTGAGCCACCACGTGAAGAGCCTCAAGCTGAAACAGCTGGTGACGGTCTCCCCCCACCCGGACGACGGCCGCCGCGAGATCCTGCGTGCGCGCCCGAGCGCATCCCTTCTCCTCATGGATGACGACGAAGCCGCAGACGGCAGGGGGGCATGAGATGCCGACCCCGTACACGCCGGTCGATGTCCTTGTGACCGGCCACGGCCATGACCCGGAATCCGTCCAGGCGGCGCGTCGCGAAGTCCGCTACCGGAAACTCGTGGTCCTGTCGTCCACGCCCGATGACCCGGGCCTTGACGATCTGACCCGCCATGAGGAACTGGGCGGCGTCGAGGTCCAGGTCATCCCGGTCGATGACACGGACCTCATGGGCATCCTCGAGGTGGCGCAGGGTGTTGGGGCAGCCCACAAGGAGGACCACATCCGCATCCATGTGGGCGGAGGCCCTAACCTCGTGACGAGCGCGCTTCTTCTGGCGGCCTATCAGGCGGGTCTGCCGGCGTTCTTCTGCCATTCGGTGGGGCCGTCGGCGCCGGGGGCGCCGGGACGGGAGACGACGGCCCACCTGCCGGTGCTCGTCAAGGCGAGCGTCGAGGACCGGTTCCGCGACATCGACCGCGCGATCCTCGTCGCGCTCGACCCCGCCGGACACACCCGACCCCTCGTTGAACTCGCGGGGGCCGATTGGACGATGTCGGCGGTGCGATCGGCCCTGCTCCGCCTCAAGGGCCTCGGCGTGGTCCATGCCACGCCGCAGGAAGCGTGCCTCACCCCCACCGGCCGGTGGTTCGCGGACCACCTCCGCAATATGGTTCGATAACTCGTCGAATCATCTGACCAAGACTTCTATTCTCCGGCTGCCATCGTAGGGTCCATGCCCCGATGCAGCACCTGCAACCACCGCCTGCCCGATGATTCCTGGAGCCGCACCATCTGCCGCGCCGCGTGCCTTGACGTATTCGTCGACCGGACCATCCATGGCGACGGCTGTGCGGCCCCCATCCACGCGGCCCCCAACCGACCCGTCTGGGAACTCGCGTTCGACGCGCCGGTGACCTCGGCATCGCAGGTCGCGTTGTTCGCGTACGGCACCGACGCCGCAGAAGCGTGACCCCGCCCTGCCAGGGCACCGCCAACGCCACCTGGGACAGGACGACTCGACCGCACCACCGGCGCCGGCGGGTCGCCGGGCCGCTCCGCCCCACCGCGACGCAACCGGTCGCATGCAGGTGGCGATGACGTCGTGCCGCTTTCGCTCACATCGAACGGATCGATTCAGTCCAGGGTCTCGGCGAGTTCGTGGGCCGCCTGCGTCATGGACCGGACGCTCATGACCGCATCGGACACGGCATAGACCAGCGCGATCGCGAAGGAAACGAGTCCGAGGGCGAAGACGATGATCGTCGTTGTCCCAACGACAAGGGACGGGAACACACCGCGGGCGAGGATAAGGAGGGTCGTCAGCACCGTGAACGCGATGACGAGGACGCCGAAGAAGATGGCATTCCGCAGGATGGCCGCCCGCCGCAGGTTCCGGGATTGCACGAGGAGAAGGCGTTCCTTCTCGCCCTCTTCCGCGGCCTTCCTGAGGGCGGTGTTCGTGTTGCGGAGCCGGTCGAGGACCCGGAAGAGCCGCTCCTGGACGAACCCGAGGAAGATCGTGGCACCCGACACGAGAAAGATGGGTGCGAGGGTGGCTTGGATGACTGCC
The DNA here is from genome assembly GCA_041599855.1 of Thermoplasmatota archaeon. Taxonomy (GTDB): domain Archaea; phylum Thermoplasmatota; class SW-10-69-26; order JACQPN01; family JAJPHT01; genus JBFILE01. The sequence goes on along the minus strand of JBFILE010000046.1, from coordinate 12,968 downwards.
ACGGGGTCGGCCATGGGGCGGCTCGACTGTGCCCGCCACTCTTGAGCCTTTGCCCCGATCGAGGCCCACGCGCCACCCGCGATTCACCCGTTCGTGATGATGCCGCTGAGGCCCCCCGGCGGCATCTGCTGCCCGTGGTGCATGCGGGCATGCCGCTGCACCATGTCCACGATCCCATCCTCGTCGTGGCTTTGCACGGAGAATCCCCATGCAGGCCTGCATTCGACCTTCTTCATGTTCCGCATGCGACTCGCCCCTTGCCGCAAGGCGATCGAACACGACGGCGCCATCCTTGACGGATTCCCGAACGATGGCCTGGATGGGGAGTGCGTTCGCGGAGGGCATTCCGGACCCCGCCGGGACCAAGGACCATTTGGGACCGGGGGATCCGGGCCTGTTGTCCGAATCATGCCGCACCCCCGGGGCCCTCGCGCCCCATGCGCCGCGATGCCCCGCCGCCCCGGAGGCCCGTGAACTCCCGGTCCCCGCCCTTGCGGCCTAAGTACGCTACCCGGGAGAGACCATGCCAATGGCACCCGTGGGAATGCACCGGCTCATCGTACTCGCTCTCGGCATCATTCTCCTCGGGCCGGCAGTGCCCGCCCATGCCGGCTCGCCGCCCCCGTCCGACAACGACGGCCATGAGCCCCCCATGTGGCTGGCGGATGCCGATGGCCCCGTCGATGCGATCCTGGTCTTCGACACGGGCACCCACGGCCTCGTCGAATCCGTCGTCCGGGACCTTGGCCTCGACATCGTGGAGCGGTTCCGGTTCATCGGCGCCCTCCATGTGCGGGGCGATGCCTCCATCCTTGCCCGGACCTGGATGATCCCGGGAGTCGTCGGCATGTACCCGGAGGAGGCCCTGACCATGAACCTCGCCGCGTCCCGGACCATGGTGAACGTGGACGATGTGCCCCTCGCCCCCGCATCCCTCGGTGCCGGGGTCACCGTGGCCGTCGTGGATTCCGGCATCGACAACCAGCACCCCGCACTCGCGGACCGGTTGCGGGCAAGCGTCCGCGTCTCCGGTGGCGGCATCGTGGCCGGTGCAGGCGACGGCGATGGCCACGGCACCCACGTCGCAGGAATCGTCGGCGGGTCCGGCGATGCCAGCCGCGACAACCGGTTCCGCGGCGTCGCGCCCGGCGCCGGCCTCGTTGCCGTGGACATCAGCGAGAGCTTCACCACGACGAACGCGGTGCGCGCCTTCGAGTGGATCCATGAGAACCACGAGCGGTACGACATCCGCGTCGTCTCGAACAGCTGGGGCCGTGAGAAGGACGATTCCCGGTACGATCCGAACGACCCCGTGATCCGCGCCTCCAATGCCCTCGTGGCACAGGGCCTCGTGGTGGTCTTCAGCGCCGGGAACAACGGCGACGAGGACGCGAGCCTCACCGTGGAAGCCATGAACCCCCACGTGATCAGCGTGGGGGCCACGAGCAAGACGGGCCGGGTGGAATCGTACTCCAGCCGGGGCCCCGCACGGGACACCGCGGGCCGCGACCTGGATTGGGTGAAGCCGGACGTCGTCGCGCCGGGCACCCACATCGTGAGCACCCGCACCACGGCGAAGAGCGGGAGCCTGAACGGCGAATCGAAGTACTACGTCGAGATGAACGGCACGTCCATGGCAGCGCCCCACGTGGCCGGCGCCGCCGCGATCCTCCTCGCCGCCGCCCCGGATCTCACGCCGGGCCTCGTCCAGGTCATCCTGCAGGACACGGCCCGCGACCTCGGCCCCGAGGGCCCCGACTGGGCGTACGGGTACGGCATGATCGACGTGGCCGCCGCGCTCCGCGCCGCCGAGGCCCGCGAGACCAATGAGCGCGTGGTCCTCGAGGAACGCCAGATCCCGTTCCGCGCGTCCGGTCAGATCGTGGCCGCCGGAGACCGCATCATCATCACGAACCTGGCGCCCGCCCTGCCCCCCGAGAAATCGGTCATGATCCCGATCACGGTGCCCATCGGCGCGCGGACCCTCCAGTTCGCCCTCACGTGGGACGGCGCCGCCGGTGACCTCGTGGCGTTCCTGGAAGGCCCGGGCGGCACCCTCGGCCCGTACCCGGCAAAGGGCGACCGGATCGACGTGGCGTTGGAGAACCCTCCGGCCGGCGCGTACCGCGTGGACGTGCGCACGAACGGTCCCGCCACCCTGACCCAGTGGGCCATCGCCGGGTCGATCACGGTCCTCGAACCCCACGTGGTCGAGGGCGCAGGGGGCGCCCGCTACAATCCCCGCGGCGGGTTCGAGCGGGACGCCGACTTCTTCGAGACCCTCGGGTCGCGGGAGGTCCTCGCGCACCTCCAGGACCCCCTCGCCCTTGGATTCATCGGCCTCGTCGTGGGCGGCCTTGCGGGGCTCGTGGCGCTGCGCCGGTTGAACCGGTGAGCACCGGTGAGGCCCCTCATCCGGCAACGGGCGCGAGCGGCCGGGCCTCGGGCACAGGAGGCCGCGACGCCGCGATGCGTGCCACATCCCCGAGGACCGCACTCGCCGTCTCCCGCGCCCCGGCACCCGCGCCCGTGAACGTGACGGCGCCCGCGAGGGCGCACTTCACCTGCACGGCGTTCGACGTGCCGTCGACCACGAGCGCATGGTCCGCCGGCAGATGCACGGGGCGGACACGCGCGCGGCCCGGTTCCACGGCGGCCACGAGGCGCACCGCGTACCCGTTGCGGCGGGCATCCTGCACGTCCCGCGTGGTCAGGCCCTGGATGCCGCGGGCTGCAACGTCGCCGAGGGCAAGGTACCCGTGGTCCTTGCCGTACACGTGGTTGTGGAGGATACAGGCCTTGGCGCGGGCGTCGTGGCCAAGGATGTCGAGGCTTGCGTCCGCTTCGAGGATGCCGCGGGTGCGGGCGGTCAGGAGGGCTTCCTCGAAGCTGGCTCCCGATTCCATCTCGGTGAGGATGAAGTTCGTGCTCCCGTTCACCACGCCTTCGATGCGTTCCACGTGGTCCCCCGCGAAGCCGTGGGCAAGGGCTTCGAGGATGGGGACGCCGCCGCATACGGTGGCCGCGTACGCGAAGGTGACGCCTGCCCGGTCGGCAACCGCCACGAGGTGCGCGTGGTGGAGGGCGACGGGCCCCTTGTTGGCGGTCACCACGTGCCTGCCGTGGCGAAGGGCCTCCTCGACATGGGTCGCAGCCGGCTCGGCATGATCGAGATTCGTGGGCGTGAGATCGATGACCACGTCCGCGGTGACACGGCGGATCGCAGGGACCGCGGTGTCCCCTTCGAGCCAGACGGCGGCGCCGGGCGCGGCCGCCGAGGACAGCCGCCCGGCGCGTTTCGCCTCCACTGCCAGCTGCAGGTCAAGGCCCTCGCAGGTGGCGGATGCCGACTCCAGGGTTCCGCGCGAGTCCGTGATGGCCACCACGCGGAACGGTGGCGCCCCTCGCGTGACCCCGTCAGGAATCAGCGCCTCGGCGACCGCCTGGCCGACGCCGCCGAAACCGATCAGGTGGAGCCCCAGCGGCTGCGGGCTCATGCCGAGCCCTCCGATGCGACGGCTTCGAGACCGCGGGCGACATCCTCCCAGATGTCATCCACATCCTCAAGGCCCACGCTGAGTCGCAGGAGCCCGTCCGTGATGCCGCGGCGGTCCCGTTCCCGCGGGTCCACGGCGCCATGGGTCATGGAGGCCGGATGGGTGATGAGGGATTCCGCGGCACCGAGGTTCTCGGCCAGGGTGATCAGGCGGAGGCCTCCGAGGAAGGCGTCCGCGGCCCCCCTCGCAGTGCGCCCGCCGGCAGCCGCCAGCTCGAAGCTCACGATGCCGCCGCCGAGCCCCTTCTGCTGGGCGCGGACGAGTCCGTGCTGCGGGTGGCTCTCAAGGCCCGGGTACACGACACGCGCGACGCGGGGGTCCGCGGTCAACCGGAGGGCGATCGCGTGGGCATGCGCACAATGCGCCGCCACACGGAGGGGAAGCGTCTTGATGCCGCGCAGGGTGAGCCACGCGTCGAAGGGGCCGAGGACGGCGCCCGCAGTCTTCTGGATGAGACGGAGGCGCTCAAGGACCGGGCCCGCGTTCCGGACGATGACGGCGCCGCCCACGGTGGCGTTGTGGCCTTCCAGATATTTGGTCGTGGAGTGGATGACGAGGTCCGCGCCGAAGGTGAACGGCCGGGTGAGGACGGGCGTCGGGAAGGTGTTGTCCACGGCAAGGAGCACGCCATGGGCGCGGCACACGTCCGCCACCGCGGCAAGGTCGACCAGGTCCAGTGTCGGGTTCCCGGGCGTCTCGACCAGCACAAGTCTCGTGGCATCCTCGATGGCGTTCGCCACCTGCTTCGGATCCCTCGCGTCCACGAAGGTGCAGCGGACACCGTGGTCCACGAGCACCTGCTCGATGAGGCGGACCGTGCCGCCGTACACGACTTCCCCGACGACCAGGTGTTCGCCGGCCTTCACGAGCCGGAGGGCGGCGTCGATGGCGGCCATCCCGCTTGCGAAGCAGACCGCGTCCGCCCCTCCTTCAAGGGCGGCGAGGCGGGCTTCGAGGGCCGCGACGGTGGGGTTGGCGGCGCGGGTGTAGGTGTAGCCCTTGTGCTCCCCGATGGCGGTCTGCGCGTACGTGGTCACCTGGTGGATGGGCGTGAGGATGGCCCCGGTGTCCCCGTCGGCGCGGCGTCCGGCGTGGATGCAGTCGGTGGCGAAGGCGGTCACGCGCGCACCTCCCGAAGGGGGCGGCGGGCGGGACCAGCCGGGGTGGGGGCCGCGCGGGCATCGGCCACGGCTCCGGCGGAGCCACGCGCAACGGGCCCCCGCACCTCCCCGGCACCATCATCCGCAGCCGGAGCCTCTGTCCCGGCGAAGCCGTTCTCGGCCAACCAGCCGTCGTCATGGAACGTGGACAGGTAGTTCCGGCCCGTGTCCGCGAGAAGGCAGACCACGTTCGCGGTCGGAGGCAGGGTTTCCGCGATCCGGACGGCGCCGAGGACCGCGGAACCGGAGGAGCCGCCGACGAACAATCCGGCTTCCCGCGCAAGGCGCCGCGCCCACGTGAACGATTCCGCGTCGCTGATCCTGATGTAGGTGTCAATGAGGGCGGTGTCGAGTCCATCGGGCACGAAATCGTCGCCGATCCCCTCCACCTTGTAGGGACGCGGTTCGTCCCCGCTGATGACGCTGCCCTCCGGGTCCACGCACACGATGCGCGTGGCCGGGTCCACCTTCTTGAGGTGGCGGGCGACCCCCGTGAGGGTGCCGCCGGTTCCCGCCCCCGCGACAAAGGCATGGACGCGGCCGAGTGCCTCCGTGATCTCGGGCCCGGTTCCCGTCTCGTGGGCCCGGGCGTTCGCGCCGTTCCCGAACTGGTCCACATGGAACGCGTCGGGAGTCTCGGCGACGAGGCGCCGGGCCACGTTCAGGTAATGGTCGGGGTGGTCGGGCGCGGCATTCGGGGTGACGACGACGTCGGCGCCGAGGGCCCGCAGGATCCGCCGCTTCTCGTGGCTCATCTTCTCGGGAATCACGATGCGGACGCGATATCCCTTGACGGCCCCCACGAGGGCAAGGCCGATGCCCGTGTTTCCGCTCGTCGCTTCAACAAGGGTGGCGCCCGGGCGGAGGACGCCGCGGGCTTCCGCATCGGCGACGATGGATGCGGCGACGCGGTCCTTGGTGCTGCCGCCCGGGTTCATGAACTCGCATTTCGCGAAGATGCGGGCGCCGCCGGGGGATTCGAGGGAGGTGAGGCGGACCAGGGGCGTGTGGCCGATGGCGGCGAGGATCGACGGGAGGGCACGGGCGGGAGTCGCGGACATGGGGTCACCGGGAGGCGCCGCAGCCATCGGGGGAGAATTCCCGGTGCGCATGTGCGGCATTCCCACGAATGCCCAATTATGCATAAGGGTTTTGCCAATCATGATCGGAAATGCCGTATTCGGCATATGGCGGGCGGTGCTCCACCCACACCGTCACCCTGCTATCGATGAAACGGCGGGAATGCACGATAGTCGGCACCCCCTTCCCGCCTCCATGGTCGAAAAACATCCGCGCCGCGCACCCGACCGGAGCGGGTCCATCACCCGCCGCGATCACATCCCGCCATTTTCCAACACCCTTGCCCGCCCCGCCGAAGTCTCCACATCCGCGGACGAACGGGAACAGCTCACGTACGATGCGCGAGACGCCCTCCTGGCAAGCCTGCCGGCGGGTGGGTTGGAGCGATTCCTTGCGACGTTCGACCGCGCACTCTCGCGGGACGTGCCGGAGGACGAGGCATGGCGCATCGCCTGGATCGACGTGCAGGAGTACTACGGGGACCCGAAGGACGTGCGTCCGGACGAGGTCCCGCCACACATGGAAGAGTAGGGCGACGAGTACCACGACGAGCACGACGGAAACGTTCGACGATGGGCGGGAGGGCGACGCCCTTTCATCGGGTGCTTTGCGCCACGGTTGTGCCGCGGTCCCCCACCCCTCGGTTGTGCCGCGGGCCCCTCAGGGACCCGGACCCGTCGGACCCGATGGGATACTTCTTGCGGAGATCTCATCCACGAGTTTCGGCAACCGTTTCAGGTTCGCGAGCTTCCATTTCACGTCCACCGTGCGCGCGCGGTGGCGGTCGATGAGCACCGCCGGCATGCCGGCCGCGTGGGCGCCTTCCACGTCGCGCTCGAAACTGTCCCCGACCACGAGGCAGTCCGCGGGATCGACTCCGGCCTTCTCGGCGGCAAGAAGGAACATGGCGGGGTTCGGTTTCACGAAGCCGGCTTCCTCGCTGGTCGTGACCGCATCCACGCAGGCGTCGAGTTTCAGGACGAGGCTCGCCTCGGCGGCGAGGCGCCGGTCGGCGTCGGAAACGATGCCGATGAAATGGCCGTCCGCCTTGAGTTTCCGAAGCACCTCGGAGACTTCCGGGTACAGCCGCCACACCTGTCGGTGGACGTCGAGGTACGCGCCCCAGAACCAGTCCACGTCCGCGGTGCTCGCGTAGTAGCCGCGGACTTCGAGGAGGGCGCCGAAGATTCCCTTGGCCGCCTCCTCGAATGGCGCGAATTCGTCTGCCGGCTCGCTTGCGTCCTCCTCCTGGTGGAGGATTTCCATCAAGGCCAGGCTGAAGTCCCCTGAGAAGTCGCGGGGGTCGGCGTCCAATTCGAACTTCCGGACCACGAGGCCCATGAGATGATCAAGGGCTTCCCAGTCGCTCTCCTCGTCGATCAGCGTCCCGATGAGATCGAAGAGGATGGCTTTGACAGGCATTCCATTCCAATGAGGCGGGTGCCGGGGTATGGGGTTTGTGGCCCGGTGTGAGGACCGGGTGGACCCCGGCGTGGGAACCGGTCGGGCGGGACCGTTCCGGCCCGGCCGGAACGGGCGCGCCATGCACCGTGTGCGGGCCGGTTGCGCCTCCGCCCGGAACCGAAGAAAACCTCTTACGCGGAACGGCGGCTCCGGGCGTCCATGAGTGGCCTCGACATCGGTGTCCTTGCGCTCCAGGGCGCCGTCTCCGAGCACGTGGAAGCCTTCGATCGTGCCTTCGCCGCCCGGGGCCTCGAAGGTCGGGCCCGCCCCATCCGCAAGGCCAGTGACCTGGCGGCAGTGGACGGGGTCGCCCTCCCCGGTGGCGAATCCACCACCATCTCGAAGCTCCTCCGCGCCTTCGAACTCCACGACCTCCTCGTCGCCCGCGTGCGCGATGAGGACCTGCCCGTCCTCGGCACGTGCGCCGGCATGATCCTCCTGTCCACCGATGGCGACGCCTTCGTCACGAGGACCGACACCCGCCTCCTCGGCCTCATGGACATGGCCGTGGACCGGAACGCCTTCGGCGGGCAGCAGCAGAGTTTCGAGGCGCACGTGGACGTGAAGGGCTTCGAGGAGCCGATCCCGGCCGTGTTCATCCGCGCACCTGCGGTCACGCGCACGTGGGGCGCCTGCGAGTCCATCGGCGAAGTGGACCTGGGTGAGGACGTCCCGTCCCGGGTGCGTCATGCGATCGTGGCCGCAAAACAGGGGAACCGGTTCGCGTTCGCGTTCCACCCGGAACTCACGGCGGACCCGCGGGTCCACGGGATGTTCCTCGATGCGGTCGACTCGTGGAAGCGGCGGTAGGTCGCGGCATGACGTCGGCGCCCCGGCGCGCCCGCGCCCCCGCGCCCCGGCGCTCCGGCGCTCCGGCGCATCCGGGTGCGGCATCGCCGCAGGTGCCATCGCGGGCGAGGATTCGCGGCCAGCGTCGTTTTGAGGATCGCCCAAGATGGGTTATGGCGCTCCTCGCACCCGGTCATATGGGAATCGTCGGGGGACGACCCCACTCCCGGCCGTGTACCGGCCCGGGCGCAACACCACGTGACGATCGGACCACCCTGCACGGTCGTCACGCCCTGAGGAGTGTCCGGGGGGTTAACACCGGACACTCCCGGGGACGGTCGCGCGCTCGAGGAATCCATCTGTCCTTCCGGGCCGCGTGCGGCCATGGTGCCTTGACCGACCCGGTCGCCGCGGACTGCGGACCCGCTCAATCCCCGCGAAGGAGCCACGACGCATTCGCGCCGCGACCGAGCCCGGCACCGACTTCGGACAGGAGCCGCTCGCCGTCGGGGATGGCAGGGATCTCAAGGATTTTCCCGGCCCGCCCGTAGCTGGACACGCGCGCCGTCCACAGCCCGAAGAACCGGGTCAGGATGCCTTGGCGGAAGGAGACGACGCTGATGCGGGAGAGGGGCAGGGATTCCACGGTTGTCGTGAGGAACGAGTTCACGCTGACGAAGCGCTGGTCCGTGACCAGGTACACGGTGAACCGGAGCCGGACGAAGTCGCGCACCACGGGGACCCCGAGGGCGATGCCGGCCAGGAGGAATCCGGGTATGATGGCGGCGATCACATCGCGCGCCGGTCCGAAGGCCGGATACGTGACGCCGAAGACCACGATGGGGACGATGGCGAGGAGGGCGGCCATGAGCCTCGGCACGAGGCCCACCAGGCTGGGTCGCGCCCACCAGAGGACGCGTTCCCCCTGCCGGACGTGGACCCCTACCCAGTCCGGCGCGTCCGGCGCGTCCGTGGAGGCCGGCGGCGCCGATGACGCGTCGATCACCCGGAATCCGCCTCCCCGAGATAGCGGGCCCGCGTGCGTTCGATGAGCTCCTTGACTTCAAGAGGCGCTCTGAGCCCCACCATCCTCACCGGTGCCTCCGACGACCCGGCCGTGTCGAGGGTGAGGGCGCCGTATCCGAGGATGCGTCCCAGGATGTCCTGGGTGTAGGTGATGTCCGTGATCTTGTCGTAGGTGAGCTGCTTCACGGTGGTGCCGATGACGCCGCTCCGCGCATAGACCCGGTTCGCGCTCACGAGGAACTCGGTGTGGTGGAAGCGCAGGACGTTCATCCCCACGAAGAGTCCTGCGGCCACGAGGGCGAGGGGGAGGAAGACGAGGCCCGCGGGGCCGGCGAAGAGCGCAGCGAACACGAAGATCCCGACGGGGAGTCCGGTCCCGATGGCTGCGATGAGCGCGGGCTTCCCGAACCACACGGGGTGGTCCCCGCGCTTGAGGTAGTCCGGTGTGGGCCCGGTCCATGCGGGGAGCGGCGGCGCATCGGGGCCAGGGCCAGGTCCCGCACCCACGCCATGGCGCATCCCGGTGGCAACGGGTCCGGCGGCACCCGCGGTGCCGGCGGCGGCCACGGGTACGCCCCTTGCGGCCTGTTCAAGGACCGCCTTGGCATCCGGGGACGCCTGCTTCGCCGCGCTTTCCAGGAGCTCCTGGATGAAACGGTCGCGGGCAGCTTCCGCCACCTCCTTCACATGGAGGGCATCCGCGACGCCGCGCACGGCCACGTTCCCACCGGCCGTCGCGAACACGATGCCGGACGTGCCGAACATCCGGTCGAGGATTCCGCGGTGATACCGGATGTCGGTGATCTTGTCGTGGGTGGTGAAATGGACCGAGGTGCGGAGGCGGCCCACCCGCGCATAGATCCGCGCGTCGGTCACGGCGTACTCGCTCGTCACCGTGAGGCGCCACGCGAAGATCGCGGCCGAAACGGCAAGGGCGGCCCACGCGGCAAGGACGATCGCCGGCACGAAGGAGGGGGCGCCGTTGAGGAGCAGGATGGCCGCGATTCCGCCGGCGAGCACAGTGATCATGATGAGGGTCCCGAGGAAGACCGACCATCCGAATCCGGGTGCGGGCCCGAGCTTCAGGACGACATGCTCATCGTTTCGAAGGTAGAAGAACGGCGCCGTCCCCGTGGAGGAGAACGGTTGCGTTCCGGTGTCGGGCATCGCACCCTGACACGGATGGAGCCATAAAAGGGGTGCGAAGGTCGCATGTGGGATCGGGCGCTGCCGCCCGGCATTCAGAGGATGGAATCCGCCGCCAACCGTTCGGCGATGAACGTGAGCGACGAGGCGAGGTTCTGGCGGTTGTCGAACGCCTCGACCTCCTTCGTCCACACGGCCGTGTCGGCCGTGCGCATGTGTTGGAATGCGCGGGCGACGGACGGGATGGCACGGACCACATTGTCCACCAGGGTCACGGACCCCTTCCGGGCGGTGCGGCTCAGCGGGTTCAGGTCGACGACGATGACGGTCTTCCCCATGGCAACGAGTGCCTCGCAGCGGTCGCCGTCCTCAAGGGGAACGAGGACCACGTCGGCGGTGAAGATGCCGTCCTGTGTGCACTTGGCGCGGGCGTGATCGAGGCCCGGGATCGCCGCATCCGGGGTCCGTCCGAGAACGCCTTCGCACCCGTGCGATTCCAGATGGGCCACGAGTCGCTCCACCCGCTCCTCGGTCCGGTGGAAGATGTTGACCTCCACCTTGGCGCCGGTCAGTTTCTGGAGGCCGGCAATGGACTCGGCCGCGAGGACGCCGGTGTTCCCGTTCACACTGATGACCGGGTTCCGGGCAAGAAGGAAGTGTGCGGCGGCCGCGCGGGATGCCATGAGCGCGAACGGCTGGGTGGTTTCGCCGAGGAGGTAGTCGAACGCTTCGCCGCGACCGTGGGCGAGGAGGCCTTCGGGGACGACGAGGCCGTCCTTGACCCCCTGGACGAGGAGTTCCCGGGTCATGAGGGACTCGTAGCGGGGGTGACTCTTCGGAATCTGGACCACGGCCCCGACAAGGCACCCGGGCGCATAAGCGCTGTGGCCGTCGCGCCCCACCGACAACCGCGGTCTATGCCTTTGCTTGGTCCGCGACGTCGTCTGCCCCTTCGCCGTCGTCGTCGCCTTTGGTCGCCAACGGGTCCGCCGGTTCCTTCAGAAGGGTGAACCGGAACGTGCTGCCGCCGGCCTCGTTGCCTTCCACCGCGATTGCCCCGCCGTGGCGTTCCACGATGCGGCGGCAGATGGCGAGGCCGATGCCCGTGCCGTGATACTCTTCCCGACCGTGCAGACGCTGGAAGATGTCGAAGATCCTGTCCCGGTACTTGGGGTCGATTCCAATCCCGTTGTCGGCGACTGTGAATTCCCAGGCATCCGCAAGTTCCGTTGCGCCGATGCGGATCTCCGGCTTGACGTCCGTGCGTGCGAACTTGATCGCATTCCCGATGAGGTTCTGGAACAGTTGCGCAAGCTGCGACGCATCCGCCGGCAGTTCCGGAAGCGGTTCACGGATGATCCCGGCGTCCGCGTCGCCAATGCCGATCGTCAGGTTGGAGAGGGCGACATCGAGCGGTTCGTCGATCGGAGTCCTGCTGAACGGACGCGACTGGGAATGGATGCGGGAAAAGGACAGGAGATCGTCGATGAGCCCCTGCATCCGGGTCGCGCCGTCCACGGCGAACTCGATGAATTCGTGGGCATCCGCGTCAAGGGATGTGCCGTAGCGCCGTTTCAGGAGATTCATGTACGAGGCCACCATGCGCAGCGGCTCCTGAAGGTCATGGGACGCCACATAGGCGAATTGTTCGAGCTCACCGTTCGATCGCTCCAGGTCCCGGTTCAACCGCTCCAGTTCCACCCGGCGACGCGCAAGTTGACTCTCGTCGGACTTCTGCCGGATGACGGTCCCCAGATGGGTCGTGAGCGACTGCACGAGCCGCACGTAGCGTTCATCCGTCGGGCGTGCTTCCTGCATGAAGAACGCGAGCACGGCTTCCACGCGACCGGACGCGATGACCGGGATGGTGAAGCCTGCATGGAGCCCACTTTCTCCGGCTGCGGCCTTCCGGATGAACTGCGGCGCATCCTCGACGTCCTCGATCCAGACGGCCTTCCGGTCCTGCCACGCGATGCCAGGCATCCCTTCGCCCTTGGCGAACCGGAGGGGCGCGCCCGCGTCGATGAACGGCTGGTAGCGGGTCGGGTGGGTGACCCAGAAGGGCCCGCGTCGGAGGATCCCGGTTTCGCGATCCGGGATCCAGGCTTCCCCGACCACCCACTCGGTCGCCTCGCACACGCGGGCCAGCACTGCCGACAACGCGGGTTCGAAGTCACGGCTTTCCGCGATCTCCCGGGTGAGATCATGGAGGAGGCGTGCCTCGGCCGCGGCCCGCCGAGGTTCCGAGACGTCGCGGAACGTGACCACCGACCCCGCGATCCGGCCGCCTGCGTCCACGGTCGGCGTGCTCGTGTACTCGACCGGGAATGACGTGCCGTCCTTGCGCCAGAACACGTCGTCCGTGATCCGGTGGACGGCGCCATCCTTCATCGCGTTGTAGATCGGGCATTCCGCCCGCAGATAGTCGGTACCATCCGGGCGGGTGTGATGACTGATCTCGTGCTGCGGTTTCCCGATGAGGTCCTCCTTCGCCCAACCGAGGAGGTTCGCCCCGGCGGCATTCATGAACGTGGTGTTCCCGTCGGGATCCACCCCGAAGATTCCTTCGCCGACGCTTTCGAGGATCAGATCTGCCTGTTGACGGATCGCATTCCGTTCGGTTTCGACGCGCCGCCGCTCCGTCACGTCGCGGATTCCGGTGACCCGAACAAGCTTCCCATCGTATTCCGCGTGGCTGGCGCGCGCCTCGATCCGTATGCCCCGCATGTCCCGGCGGATCGCGTCC
>JBFILE010000045.1:0-16370 GCA_041599855.1 Thermoplasmatota archaeon | reverse complement strand
GGTTCATGGTAGTGAGCGAACAGCACCTCCGTCCCACCCCGATGCCCGAGTTGTATCTCAAGCCCGCGGACATCACCGAAGGCGGCGAGATGGTTGCTAGCAAAAGTGTGGCGCATAACGTCCTCGGGCCAAAGCTTCCGGTTCGCCGCCTTGCCCGCCCCGCGGACGAAAAGCCCCGCCCTCTCTCTGACGTCCTCCCACAGCCTCCGAAACACCGCGGGCTTGACCCTGATGACCGGGCCGGATCCGGCGAACGGGCGGAGCAGCTTGGCGAGCTTCGGCTGGACCTCGACGACCCTGCGCGAGCGGGTCTTCGACGCGCTAGAGCGGACGACGATCTGCCCCTCGTCGAGGTAGATGTCGCCCCACCCCAGCCTGGCTATCTCGGCTGGGCGAACGCCGGCGAAGATCCCGAGGGCCGCGTAGGGGACGGCGGAACTAGCCTCCGGCGATGCCTCGGCGGCTTTGAGGAGGGCGGAGACACTCCCATTGGTCAGCGTGGGGATCTCGCCGCCCCTCTCCGGGGCCGCCACCTCCGCCTTGATCGCCGGGTTCTCCCGCGCCCACCCGCGGTCGATTGCGTAGTTGAACAGCGCCCGCAGGTATCTTCGCTGGCCCGCCTGGGAACCGGCACCCAACCGGTGGAGCGCGGCGGCGACCTCCCCCGTGTGGATCGAGGACACGGGCCTGCCGCCGAACTCCGGGGCGAACCGCTTCCCCACCGCGTGGTAGTCCATCACGGTCCGGCCCCGCATGGTCGCGGACTTGGGCCGCTTTTCGAGGTAGGACGCGACCAGGGCCTCCCAAGTCACGCTCGCCTCCTCCGCCTCCAGTTGGCGCACCAGGAGCGCCGCAGCCTCGGTGAGTGTCCTGCCATGCGGCGCGAGCAGGCGCAGCGCCCTACGCGCATCCCGTGCGTGTTCCGGGCGCATCCTCGCGCCCTCCGTGCCGTGCGCCCGGATCTCCCGCTCGATCTTGCTCATCGCCCTCTTCGCCTCCGGCTCGGAGGCGTAGAATTTCCTCATCCTCCTGCCGGTAGCCGAGAGCGTGGCGGGGATCTCCAACTTCCAAGGCCGATCTCGACCCTCGACGAAACTGACGTTCATGCTTGTTGACGAGACCACCATGGCGCAGATGCTGGGCATCAGCAAGACGACCTTGAGGGAATTGCGGTCCTACGACGAGGTTCCGTACTTGCAGATCCGCCGGCTCGTCCGATACGACCCTGAGGTCACCCGGCGGGCGATGCTCCAGACCTTCGGTCGGAACCTCGACCTCGCGGAAGAATGATGGTCACTGAGTGGTCACTGGGATTTGGGGCTACCCCCGCCCAACTTTCACAACTCGTTGGTACCGATGGTCGGACTCGAACCGACACGTCCTTGCGGACAACGGATTTTGAATCCGACAACAGGGGGTAGGGAATTCAGGGATCCAAGCAAACGCAAGGGGTCCGGGTGTCGCCAGGGGCCGCCGAGGGGCGCACGGGTGCGCGAAACTGGTCACTGGCGGTCACTGGGATTTGGCACTAGCATTGACAAAAAAAGGGGGGCGCCCCGAGTTCGGGAGCGCCCCCCGTGCGGGCGACGTGGCGGGTCAGTCCTGTTTTCGGCCCCTCTCGAAGCGGCGCTCCTCGTCCAGCTTGCGCTGGAGTTGCTGCACCACCATCTCGGACACCGACATCCCTGCCCCGTAGCAGAGTTCCTGAACCTTCTCGTAGACGTCGGGGTCGAGGGTCAGGTTGACGCGAACACGGTTCGCGGCTGGGTTCTTTCGATAACGTCCCATCTTTTCGTTGTGTTGCTTTTCGCCAATCTGTTCACTGTAGGGGAGTTCCCTCGTTGGCTATAGGGGCATATATTACGCATGCCCCACGCACGCGCAAGGATTAATTTTTTTTGCGAAATCACTTGAACACCCCCGCCCTGCGGATACCATACACACTTGCACTCCACAAAGATATGCAGATAGAAATCGACCTCCCGGGGTCAAGCTACGATGAGGCGGTAAGAATGGCAGGCAAGGCGGGCGTGACCGTCGAGCAGTATCTTGCGAACCTCCTCAATGACGCGGCCCCTCACCGGGCGGCTGGGTAGCGCGACCGTTAAGGGGGGGGGCGCTCACCCGCCCCCCCCTTTTTTTAAAGATCATTAATACGCATACAGCACACACCTAACACACATCCAAAACCCATGGGAAAAAACAACATCCAGTCAGGCCCTCGCCCCCGTGCGCAACGGGCAGTCATCTACGGTCCGGAGGGGTCCGGCAAGTCCACCCTCGCGTCCCATATCACGGGAGGTGTCTTCCTCGACTTCGAGCAAGGAACTGACCACCTCAATGTTGACCGGATCCCGATCAACAGCGCCGCCGAACTGCTCGCGGAACTCAAGTGGGCCGAGAGCGGCGACCACAGCTACCGCTCAATCATCATCGACACTGGCGACAGGATGGAGTCGGTCATCATCGCCGAGCTTTGCAAGAAGCGCGGGTGGGACGACCTCTCGACCCCGGGTTACGGGGACGGGTACGTCGCCCTCGAAGACGAGTTCCAGCAGATCCTCTGCAAGATGGACAAGGTGATGGCGGCAGGGTTGGACGTCGTCGTCCTCGCCCACAGCCGGGTCGTCAAGATGACGGAGCCGGGTGCCGCAGGGTCCTACGACCGCTACGAACTCGACCTCGAAAAGCGGACCGCCCCGCTCCTCAAGGGGTGGGCAGACGTCGTGCTGTTCATGAACTACAAGACCCAGGTCGCGGAGATGGAGAAGGGGTCGGGGAAGATGCGGGGCGTCGGCGGCAAGCGGCGCATTGTTTATTCGGAACGCTGCGCGGCCTTCGATGCCAAGTGCCGCCGGTTCACCCCACCGGTGCCAGCGGAGGTCGAGGTTGGGCGTGACGGCATGCCGTCCGACCTCGCCACCATCTTCGGGGGCGGCTGCGCCAAGTCCACCGACCGGGCGCCCGAGGGCGAGAAGGGCGAGAAGGGTGTGAAGGGTGTGAAGATCACCGCAGAGGATACCAAGGAGATCACCAAGGCGACAGTGTGGAACGACATCATCGAGAACGCAGGCGGGACGGTCGAGGTGGAACTGTTCCTGAACTCGAAGGGGCAGTCGTTCCCGCCGTCCGAGGAATACATGGAGCGCATCCTGGGTGCGCCGCGCAAGTTCATCAACGCGGTCACGGCACGCAGCGGCAGCGCCAAGGAGGGGGCATCCAAGTGAGTTCCTCGCTGCGACCGTCCGCGCTCCCCAAGCTCGCGGTCTGCCCCTCCTTCGTCGGGTCCCCCGGCGAAGCTGGGGTGGCTGCGCAACGGGGGACCCTCATGGATGAGGCGTTCCGCAACGCCCTCCTCCATGAGGGTCAGGACACCGAGCCGCCGAGCCTCCTGATCGAGGGGCAGGCGACACTCGCCAACCTCAACGAGAAGATCGCCGAACTCGACCCGTCCCTAGAACCAGGGACCGCCGCGGTCGAGTGGGCCGTCAAGCGCGTGCTGTCGATAGCTGGGGGCGACCCCGTCCTCGCGGCGGAGTCCGACCTGTTCGTTGAGGTCCCACACCTCGACTCTCGCGGCGGGACGATGGACGCAGACATCCCCGCCCAGCGGGTGGGGATCGACCTCAAGACCGGGCGGATCCGCAACTACCGCGAGCAGATGGCGGCTTATGCGCTGGGCCGGATGATCGATACCTTCGAGTCCGACTACACGATGGTCCTGCTCTTCGCAGATGCCCGCTGGGCGCTCGAAGAGACGTTCACCTACGATGAGGCAGACGGGATCGTCCGGGGGATCCGTGACGTCGTCAAGGCCCCGTCGAGGCCGCAGGTCCCGTGCGAGTATTGCAACTGGTGCGCGATGGCGACGACGTGCCAGTCACGCCGGGAGTTGGCGGAACGCGCACTCGCCCATTGCAACGTGCTGGAGCGGTTCGAGTTGATACTCGATGACCCGGAGGAATTGGCCCAGTTCATCATCGGCTCGGGGATCGTCGATGAGTTCCGCGAGATCGCCCGCGCCCGCGCCGCCGAGATCGCGGCGGGGGGTGTGGAGGTCCCCGGGTTCTCCGTCGTCAACAAGAAGGGGTCGAGGTTCATGCCGACCGAGAACCTAGTCACCCACCTACAGGCGGCGGGCGCGACCGTCGCGGACCTGGTCCGCGCCACCGGCTCGATGAGCGAGAGCAAATTCCTCGCGCTTATGGGGGACATCGGCGCGAGCGGCGAACCCGGCGACTACAACTTCGCCGAGGGCAAATCGTCCTCCTTCATCCGCAAAAGGCCGACGGGCAAGAAATAGCATTTGCGCCGCGACACTGACAAGGCGACAATTAATCCATGCGCATCTCATGCGCACTTTCAGCAAACCAAACCCAACAACTAACACAATATGGCAAAATACACATCAGGCGAGGGGAGCAAGCGGCTCCCGAAGGTCAAGCCGGGACTCTGGGGTCTCGCGGTCACCAACGCAGTCGAGAAGTCCTCGAAGCAGGGCAACCCCCTCGTCGAACTCAAGATGGAGGTCGTCCAGGACAAGAACGGTGACACGTTCGACGAGGGGACCGGTCCGACCTTCTACGAGAACCTGGTGTTCGTCGAGAACGCCGCGTGGAAGATCGACCAGTTCCGCGCCGCCATCGGCGAGGAGGTCGTCGCCGGCGAGGAGGTCGAGGTCGATCCCGACGACCTCATCGGCTGCGCTTTGTGGGCGGAGCTTGGCATCGAGGAGTACAACGGCAAGGAGCGCAACTGCGTGAAGGCGTTCGTCGTCCGCGGGGAGGGCGACGACGAGGGTCCGGACTTCTAGGTCTCGCCAGAAACCCAACACGCACCCCGGCGCGGCATCGGACCGCGCCGGGGCCGCCACAACAAATGCCCAAGATCACACTTCCAGACGAACCGCTCCCGGGTTTCGGCAACGCCGAGACCGGGCCGCCCCCATCCGGCGACCCGACAATGTCGCCCTCGCACATCCTGTCGTTCATCGAGCGGCACGGGATCGCGTGGAAGGATGGCGGGACGGTCACCATCGGCGGGTCGCGCTACCGGCGCAAGGCGCTCGCCCAGCACGGGGACATCGCGGTGCTGGCGCCCGACCGCAACACCGCGGTCCTCGTATTGGCCAAGGCGCTCGACCTAGAGGGCTGGGCCTTCATCTGCTGGGACTAGCCGGGTCCCAAATTTTCCGGCAACCGAAAAATCGAATCTAGCAAATCCATGGAAACAAAAAACGAGTCAACGATGCGCCCCCTCACCGAGCGCCCCCCAGCTATCACCGGGTTGTCCGCGAGGGGGGCGGTGAAACTGCCCCTGGTCGTGGGGCTGTGCGGCAAGGCCGGGGCCGGCAAGTCGTTCCTCGCCCACCAGATGGTGATGCACGGCGGGTTCTGCGTCCGCAGTTTCGCGGCGCCGCTCAAGAAGGCCCTGAAGGCGATGGGCGTCCCCCCGCACTTCCTCGACGAACCGCTCCTCAAGAAGCACTCCGTCCCCCTGTTTGGCGGAAAGTCGGCGCGGGAGTTGATGCAGACCCTCGGCACGGAGTGGGGGAGGCGGATGGTCTCCGAGAACCTCTGGGTCGATCTCGCGGAAGTCGCGGTCTCAAACATGGTGACCCCCGTCGTGTTCGACGACCTGCGCTTCGAGAACGAGGCGCGGATGGTGCGAAACCTCGGCGGGGTCGTCGTCGAGGTAACCGGCTCGATCCCCGCCACCTCCGGCGCCACCGGCGGCATCGAGGGGCATGAGTCCGAGGCTGGGGTGGAGGCGGACTTCGAAATCGAGAACACCCCGCTCACGGAGGAGGAGCGGGCGCAGGGCATTCCCGCCACACGCTTCCTCTACGAGCGCCTGCTGCGCGAATACGACATCCACATTTCGCTCTAGTGCCACGCACCCAACAACCGACCCTTTCTTATAACAATGACATGGATACTTCCCAGAAACATCAACGCCCCCTCGTCCACCTTTCCCTATGCGCCGGCTACGGGGGCATCGACCTCGGCCTCGAACGGTGTGGAATCCGTCCTAGCGCGGGGGTTTATGTGGAGATCGAAACCTTCGCCTGCGCGAACTTGGTTGAAAAGATTGAAGCGGGAGACCTGGCTCCCGGACCTGTGTTCACGGATCTCAAGCGGTTTCCATTTGAGGGATTGGCTCGACCGCGAGATTTCGACCTCGTCCTCTCTGGCGGCTTCCCCTGCCAACCCTTCTCCTGCGCCGGGAAGCGGGCCGGGGACGACGACGAGCGCCACCTCTTCCCCCACATCAAGCGGGGCATCGAAACCTGCCAACCCGACCTCGTCGTGCTTGAGAACGTCGATGGCATCCTCTCCGCCAAGCTCAAGGGTGACCACTGGTGCGACCCAGCCGGGACATCGGTGGCGCTCCATGTCCTCCGAGAGTTGGAAAGGGTGGGTTACCGAGCAACGGCAAGCCTGGTCAGCGCGAGCGAAATCGTCGGCAGCGCTGGAGCGGGAGGCGCGAGAGCGGTCCCGCACCAGCGCAAGCGGGTGTTCTTCGTCGGGGTCCGGCACGATGTGGCCCACGGCTTCCGCACGGGATTGGAAGGATGGGCCGGGGCAATCGACGGTGGGGGTCAACCCGGATGGGAGTGTGAGGAACCGGGTAGACCAACTGGCGCGAAGGGTCTACCACGAGGAGCGGCAACCCTCTGTGTCGCCCGGCCCGGAGAACCCCAGCACCCGTGGGAGTTCCCCAGGGTCGTCTGAGAGAAATTGGTCGTCCCCTAAAGCCTCTGACGGGGAGAAGGGGGGACCCAGCATGTCTTACGGATCGGGGGGCGAACCCGCGCTCCCCGCGCAAGCCGTCGCCGAGGAAAGTTGGGCGACCCCCAACACGATGGACCACCTCGCCACCCGCACCGACGAGGGCGTGCTGAAACAGGCGACCGGGGCGCGAAAGGGGCGGAGCAAGCCCGCCAACCTGCGCGAACAGGTGGACGAGCGTAGCTGCGCGATCTATGCGGCGGTGAATTGGCCCACGCCAAGAGCTAATTCCGAGCGGTCATCTCGCCAATCCATGGTGGGGAACAAGCATTGGTCGATGCCATCGCTGGAGCAAACCGCCGAAATATCCAGCGGGCATCTACCTCGCGAGTTCAAGCATGTAGATGAAATTCCGGGGGCGCAAGGGGATCTAGCAAGAGGGATTCGCATCCTGCCCGGCCCAACGGTCAACCGTCACGGCAACCAGCGGGACACCGCGAAGCGGCTCAACCCCGATTGGGTGGGGCAACTGATGACCCTGCCAGACGGGTGGCTCCACCCCGCGGCCTACCGCAACCGCACCGACGAGTTGCGCCTCGCTGGCGGGGGCGTGGTGCCGGAGAGTTGCGCCATCGGCGTGCGGCTCGGTCTCGCGGAACTCCTCGCGAGCGAGGACGAGGCGCTCATCCAGGACCCGCTCGAACTCTCCCGCGCAGCCGCGCCGCCGGAGCCGGTCACGCCACCGGAGCCAGAGCCGGAGCCGGATTCCGCACCGTCGCGGGCGTTCGTCGAATACGCCATCGACAACCTCGGTCGCCACCACCTCGTTAGCCCGCTGCACGGGCGGGAGCGCACCCTGTGCGGCTACCACTACGAGGGCGACGAGGGGGTGGAGTGGCGGGAGTCGTATGCCAAACGCGTGACTTGCGAGGCTTGCCTCCTGGTCATCGGGAACTGCCAGGCGGCACTCTCATGACCGTCTACCTGCCCGCCCTCCCCGCGGACCCTGCGGAATGGGAAGACCGGGACGTGTTGAACGACGCGATCAGGCAAGCCTGCATCGTCGAGGGGATCCTGCCGCCCGAGATCGCCGCCGACATTCGCTTCGAGAGGACGACGCCCAAGTATTTCGGCGGGTTCTTCGAGGCGTCGGTGAGCGCCATGTGGGTGCTGGATTGGCTGGAGTCGCCAGCGGGCATGATCGCCATGGTCCGGCTCGACGAACTGACCGAGTGCGGGGTCGTTTTGGAATTGCGCTAACACTACAACAACAGAATTGCAATGAGCATATTACACATCAAAGATATCAAGGCCGGGGACAAGTTCCTGGAGGAGTTTCACGGATCGGTCGCGCACTTCGTGGCGGGGCGCGATGCCAGCGTTGGCGGCGAGGGGTGGAGCGTGACCGCCACCCGCGACTCCGGGAGTTCCGCCGGGGAGCCGGTCGATTTCTTCCGGTCCCTCGACTGCCCCGACCACCTCGCCCCCAGGCTCTACCGGACCCCCTCCGCCAGTTGAAGCTCAGACCATACCAGGAGGAGTTCATCGCCGCTGCGGAGCGGTCGTGGGCGGATGGCGCACGGCGGGTCCTGGGTGTGGCGGCGACCGGCGCGGGCAAGACGATCATGACCTCGGAACTCATGCGCCGCGAACGGGGCAACTGCCTGTTCCTCGCCGACGCCACCGAGCTTGTCGCTCAAAACGCCGCGAAGTATTACGACTACGCCGGGGAGTTCGCGGGTGTGGAGATGGCGGGTTCGACCGCGGGGGGGTTCGACCGGGTCGTGGTAGCGTCGTCGCAGAGCATGGTCAACCGGCTCGACCGCTACGACCCGGACCACTTCAACCTGATCGTCGTTGACGAGGCGCACCGCAACACGCTGGGCGCGATGTCCCAGTCGATCCTCTCCCACTTCGGCGAATATTCGAGGGTCCTGGGAGTTACCGGGACCCCGTTCCGGGCGGACCGCAAGGAACTCGGGGACTTCTACGAGACGATCTCGATAGACATCGGTCTGGACCGGCTGATCAGGGAGGGGTGGTTGTCGCCCATCACCATCAAGTCGGTGCCGATGCCGGTAGACCTCTCGAAGGTGGGCAGTAGCGGCGGGGACTACAAAGCGTCCGACCTGGGCGAGGTGATCGAGCCGATCCTGCGGGAAGCCGCCAAACAACTGCTAGAGCATGCCGCCGGGTGCAAGAAGATCGTGGTGTTCTTGCCGCTGATCAAGACCTCGATCCGCATGGCGAGGATCTGCCGCGAGCTTGGCATGAAGGCGGTCCACGTCTCTGGCGAAGACCGGTCGCAACTCGGCGAGTTCGTTGACGGCGATGCCAGGGTGATCTGCAACGCCCAGCTTCTAACAACAGGTTGGGATTGCCCCCCGGTGGACTGCATCATGGTCCTCCGCCCGACGAAGTCCCTACCCCTCTACGCCCAGATGGTCGGTCGCGGGACCCGCCTTCACCCCGGCAAGGGCCGCCTGCTGCTCCTCGACCCGCTCTACCTGACCGACGACCACAGGCTGATCAACCCCGCGAGGTTGGTGGCTAGGGACGAGGAGCAAGCCGCTGCGATGATGGCGGAGATCCGCGAGAAGGGCGAGGGCGGCGACCTGATCGAGGTCGAGGACGACATCGAGGAGCAACGGATCGAGGCGCTCAAGAAGCGGGCCTTGGCGAAGAGCAAGCGGGCTATGCGCCTCGTCGATGCGCTGGAGTTCGCACTCGACTCCGGCGACGTGGAGACCGCGGAGTTCGAGCCGGAGTTCGGGTGGGAGGCGTCCCCGGCGAGCGAGAGGCAGATCGAGATGCTGGAGAAGGCCGGCATCGACATCGAGGGCATGACCCGCGGAAAGGCGAGCAAGGTCATCGACCTCCTCTTCATGCGCCGCGACCGCGGGTTGGCAAGCCCCAAGCAGCTTCGCCTGCTCAAGCGGCTCGGACACCCCTCGCCCGCCACCGAGACCTTCGAGGGCGCGAGCAAGTGGATCGACGCGAAGCTGGGCGGGCGGAAGGGACCTCAGATCCCCGCGCTCCTGATGCTAGCCCTGCGCAGGGCCGGGCTGAACCCCAAGGGTTACTCGTCTGAGGCGGAGGCCCGCGAGGCGCTCGCGGGCGCAAAGACCGCTTGACAGATGCGCATGATACGCGCATGTTTTAAACCTGTGATGAAACCCTATTACCGCAATTCCAACAAGCACTAACATGCACAAAAAAACCCGGCCAAACCGAGCGGCAAACCCCCTCCGAAACGTGAGGGAGATCAGCCGCGAGGCGATCTACCAACTGCACCGCAGAACCCCGCGGGGCGCTGACGACCCGACCGTGAAGGTCGCCACGACCACCGTCCCGGTCATCGACGGTTACGAGGGCGGGACCCCCGTCTACCGCAAGACCGAGAGCGGCGCGTATGTGATGAGGCGTGTCGCCGTGCCGCGCATCAAGGGCCGCTACGTCAACACGCGCCACGGGTCGAAGGCCGAAAGGGGGGCGCGTTGAACGCTTGCCTCCTCCTGTTCGCGGCGAGCATTGCGCTCGCCATCCTCAAGCTCTGCTGCGCGGCTGCGCTGTCATGGTGGGCCGTGATGGCGCCCGTGCTGTTCCTGCCGGCGCTCGCTGGCGCGGCTATGGCGGCGCTCCTCTCTGCGGGCCTCGCGGTCTACCTAGTCTCGGCGCTCGTCGCGGTCGTGGTCGCGACCCTCGGGTCGCTCGCGGTGATCATCGATTCTGCGTTCAAGGCCCTCTGGAGATGATAGCGAAACTCACACAGGGCATCATGCGACTTTACCCGGTGGGGGCGCGGGGGTGGGCGTTGGACAACTCCCGCACCCTTGAGGCGGTGAGCAGCGGGGGGTTGCCCGCGGTCGCCCTCTGCGGGTCCGTAGCCCGGGCAGTCGCCCTCGACGAGGTCAAGGACAAACCCCCGAAGGACATCGACTTCATCGCCCGGGACTGGGCCGGTGCACAGGCGCTCATCGCCCACATCGTGTCCGCGCCCGAGATCACCCGGTGGGTGGCGCGGACCGCCCGCGACCTCCGCCCGTTCGTCCCCGAGAACGCCGAGGCCCACATCCGTGTCGATATCATTTCCGCGCTGAACCTGCTCCCGGTCTGCATCTTCGTCCTCGCCCCCGGGCGGTATGCGGCGAGGGTAGAGGTGGTGGGGGGCGTGTCGGGGCGGTTCCAGGTCCCCACCGACCTGATCGAATCCCACAAGGAATTCACGGCTCGGCGCGGCATGCCGCGGGACACCCGGGGGGCCGGGGTGGATGACGAACCCCTGTCGGACGACCAACCAGACGATGACCGCACGGTGCGGCGCGGCACCGGAATGGGCGACCTGGGCGACGTGGAGATCGACTGGACATACCCGAAGAAATAGAGATGGCAACCGAATCGATAACAGTCAATGGGCGGGTCAAGGTGAACCGACGGAAGGGCGCGGTCGGGGGATCCCGGCA
This sequence comes from Thermoplasmatota archaeon, assembly GCA_041599855.1. Lineage (GTDB taxonomy): Archaea > Thermoplasmatota > SW-10-69-26 > JACQPN01 > JAJPHT01 > JBFILE01. Next base: position 5,176 of record JBFILE010000045.1, on the reverse strand, counting down.
GGGCGCGATGTCCATCAGCGGTGCGCGGGGCAGGGTGTCCGTCGCGGTGGATATCGGATACCTCAACGAGGAGGGGTTGTGGAACCTGGCGCCGGGGGCGGAGGTGGAACTAGAGATTGGAATAACAAAACGATAGAAGCAACATTATGAGAGCATGGATCAGAACCGCCAGCGGCGGGCAGTTTCACTTCGGCGACAGCGCGAGGCACTTCGGCGGCAACGTTCGGATATACGACATCGCGGCATCGCTTTCCAAGGTCTGCCGGTTCGGGGGGCATACGGAGAAGTTCTATTCCGTCGCGGAGCATTGCGTGCTTGCGAGCTACATGGTGCCGCAGGGAATCACCGCCCTGCACGCGCTGATGCACGACGCTTCAGAGGCTTACCTCGGAGACGTGTCGTCCCCGCTCAAGGACCTCGACGCGATGGTGGAATACAAGCGGCTCGAAAAGTGGGCGATGGGGGCCATCTACAAGGCCCTGGGAATCCCCGACCCGACCCCGGAAGAGGGCGCGGCGGTGAAGGTCGCCGACCTCCAACTGTGCTGCCAGGAGGCGGAGGAACTGCTCCCGCTGGGGACCGACGGTTGGTATTGGCCCGTCGGGTTGCCCGCCTATGAGGGGGAGCCGGAGGAGATAAAGGCCCTCCAGCCGCATCAGGCCCAGGGCATGTTCCTCGACCGGTTCAGTGAGCTTGTGGCGTCGGTCGAGCTTGGGGCGAGTTGTTTCGAAGCGACGGTGACCCTGCGGCCAATCCCGGATAATGCCAAAGTATAAGTCCCCCGAGAGGGCGGCATTCAAGTCGGACGACGGTGAGACCCTCCCACATTCCGTCGCCTCCTACCTGTCCTCCGGCGCGAGCGAGGGGTCCCGCAACCACGCCCTCTACGCAGCCGCATCGCAGTTGCGCGACATCGACATGCCGCTCGACGACGCGAAGTATCACCTCGCATGGCGGGCGGGCCAGGACGGCTTGAAGGACGGCGAGATCACAAGGACAATCGAGAGCGCCTATGCCGGCGCGAAGCGCGAGGCCCCGAGGGGGTCGTCGCCGGCGGGGCCTCCGGCGGTGAAGGTGAAAAGGCCGGCTGGGCGGAGCTACGCCATCCGCAGGCCCGCCGACCACGCCCCCCGCGAGTCCCTGTTGGACACCGGGTCGTCCTGCGTGCCTATCCCCGACCCCGTCCCCCGCGGGTTCGAGGCGCTCCTGCTAGCCGCCTTCGAGGAGGGCGAGGGGGTCTGTGTGGGCGGCACCCTGCGGTCGGAGGACGGGTCGTCCCCGCCCGACGGGGGTGTGACGCTTAGCCGCGAGAAGTGGCTGGAGCGCGTCCGCAGTGCCGGCGGGGACTTCTCGAAGGTCCACACTGGGAGCGCGGGGCATTACATCAGGCTCAACCCGATGCGTATCGGCGGGGCGAACAAGAACGAGGATGCGACCGCGCTCCGCCATACCCTAGTCGAGTTCGACCTCGACTCCGACGGTCGCCCCATCCCGAAGGCCCGGCAGTTCGGCGCGATCTTGGCATCCGGCCTCCCGGTCACCGCGCTGATCGACTCGGGCAACAAGTCGATCCACGCCTGGGTGCGCGTTGACGCGGAGACCCTGACGGAATACAAGGAGCGGTGCGACGAGGTCTACAGCCTGTTCGCGGGCGAGGGCCTCGACGAGGGCAACCACAACGCGAACCGCTACTCCCGCTGCCCCGACGGAATGCGGAAGAACTCGCAGGGCGAGGTGGTTGCGCAGCGCCTGCTGAAGGTGGGCCTGGGCGCGAGCGACTGGACGGAGTGGAAGCGGCGGCAGTCCGTGAAGGGCCTGGGCGAGCGGTGGAACATCCTCGAAGACCTCGAAGACTACCCGCTGGAGAACGACCCTAACAACGTGCTGGGCGACCGCTGGATGTGCCGTGGAGGCTCGTTCATTTTGGTGTCCCAGAGCGGGATCGGGAAGTCCTCGCTCCAGATGCAACTGGCGTGCGGGTGGGTCCTCGGGCGGCCCGAAATGACATTCGGCATCAAGCCGGTCCGCCCCCTCAAGCAGTTGGTCATCCAGGCCGAGAACGACCAGGGGGACACCGCGTCAGCGTGGCGGGGGACCTCTCGCGGGTTCGGCATGACGTACGAGGACAAGAAGGCGTGCGCCGACCTGATCCCCATCTACCGCGTCACGACGAAGTCCGGCGACGAGTTCATCGACGCTCTCGCCGACCTGGTGCGGCTGGAGCAACCCGACCTCTGCTGGATCGACCCGCTCCTCAACTTCTTCGGCGGGGACATTGGCAAGGGCGAGGACGTCGCGCACTTCTGCGTGGGCGGTTTGAACCGGATCGCCGCCGAGTGCGGGGTGGTGTGGGGCATCGTCCACCACACGGGTAAGCCAAAGGAGCGCCAGTATGGGCAGACCGCGACCGATGCCGCATATTCCGTGATAGGGTCCTCCGTCCTGACCAACTGGGCTAGGGACATCGTTTCGTTGGACCGGATCAACACGGCGGACCCCAACGGGCCGCTCACATGCCGCTTCGAGTGCACGAAACGCCGGAAGCTCGGCGGCATGGAGTCGATGCTGGAGGACGGCGACACGGGGGAGACGGAGAGGGTCTCACAGATCTGGGTCCGCCACGCGGATGACGGCACCATCCGCTGGGTGCAATGCCCGGAGCCGGAGCAACCCGAGCAACCCGAGCGGGGCAGGCGCGGGAAGGGCGGGCAGGGCGGGCAGGGCAAGAGACCCCAGAAGGTCCCGGTCATCGGCAGGCCCAGCGCACTGTCCAACGAGCAGAAGTTCGAGATCGTGGCTACAGCCGCGGCGAACGGTGGAAAGCTGCCCGCCAACGCCCGCACCAGACTCGCCGCGAAGTTCGACAAGAGCGCCCGCACCATCGAACGCTACCTCCGCGGGCTGGAGGAGCGGGCCGCGCTGTCGGGCAGGTCCGTGGACGACGAGGTCGAACACGAAACACAGGGGTCGCGAGAGGCGGCGAGCTAACCCCTCCCGGGCCGCGCACCTCGCCGACCATGGCGACTTAGAAAACCATTGCAACCAGAGGCTTGACACGCGCATTTAATGCGCATAACATACACCCCATCATGATTAAAATTCTCGCCTGTTCGACGGTCCTCCTCGCGAGCCTGAAGCTCGGGGGGGTGACCAGCATCACCTGGGCGGGGGTCCTGGCACCGCTATGGATCCCCCTCTGCCTGTTCGGTGTCATGCTGTTTGCGCTGGGCCTCGCCTCGATCATCTCCCGCTAACAATGGCTGCGCGAGACCCCTACGACCAGCGGCGCGAGGCCCTCGACCGCGAATATGTAGCCGCCTTCCGGGGCGAGGAATACGAGCGGTGGGTAGCCTCCCTCTCACCGGCCCAGCGGCGCAAGGCGGAGGGGGCGGGCCTCCTCCGCCCCGAAACCGCCCAGCACTCGGGCTACACCCCCGAGATCGACGAGGCCCTGATCGAGTCGGTCCCCGCGCACGAACCGTCGCCCGCCGGGGACACGGGGGGTGAGGAGGTCTGCGCGATCATGATCTCGATGCTGTCCGCGGACCGCCCCGAGATTTTGATCGCCGGATACGCCATCGCGCTGAAGATCCCACCGCTCACCGTCAGGGAGGTGGCGAGGCGCCACCGCACGACACATGCCATGGTGCGGCGCGGCGTGGAGGAGGCGGAGGCGCTCCTCGACGGGGCGTCGGCTCGGGTCCTGCAGGCGCTGCGGCTCTTCGTCGGGGATCTCGCTGGCGCGAGCAACGCGGCCCTCGCCTGCGACGTTTTCAGCTTCGTGACCGGCATCGGTTACGTCGGCGACTCGCAGACCGACATCGCGAAGCGGAGGGGTGTCACGCGCAGCGCCGTCTCGAAGCGCTGCGTCGAACTCTGCGACCGGCTCGGGCTGGAGAGCGCTCGGGGCATGAAGTCAACCAGATCCCGCACCGTCTACTCCGCCGCGCAGAAGTTGGCGTGGGGCGGTTCCAAGCACTAACAACTCTATGCAGACAATCACTACAGACAACCAGCAAATCCTCCCGCCGGGTTCCGGCGCCATGAGAATCACGAACCTAGGGGTCCTGTTCGACGGCGACGGGATCTCCGAATCCACCATCGAGGCTGCGATGGTGGATGTGGGCCGGGCGGGCGAGTCCGTCCAGTGGTGCATCGGGGACATGATCAACTACGCCGAGCGGGCCTATGGCGAGAAGTATTCGCGGTGGGCGGAACTCACCGGCTACACCCTCTCGACGCTCCGCGTCATCGCCCATGTCTGCCGGAAGGTGCCGCATGAGAACCGCAGGGTCGGCAAGCTGCGGTTCGACCACCACCGGGAGGTCCGGGCGCTGCCCCTCGACGAGCAGGCCCGCTGGCTGAGAATCGCGGAGGAGGAGGGCCTGAACCACAAGCGGCTCCGCGAGTCTATCAACGCCGGCTCCGTGGTGAGCGAGCGGGAGGTCGAGCGGCGGGCCGAGACCAGGGCGCAGTCGGGCTACACGACAGTGCAACCCCACATCACCGGCGCCTCGGTCGCACTCGGGAAGATGGCGCGTGACGGGTCGCTCGACGACCTCGACCAGGACTCCCTGCTGCTCCTGCACAGTGACTTCATGCCCTTGATCGAGTCCTACCGGCGCGAGGTCCTCGGAAGGATGAGGGGGGTCACCCTGGCGCGGGCGGAGGTCGAGTTCCACGGCGAGTCGAGATGAGCGCCCGGAGACCCAAGTCGGTGACCGTCCTCGGTCACAGGATCGGCATCTCCTACCACCGCGACCTCGGCGGCGACCTCGGGGAGTTCAGCTACTCATCGATGCACATCAAGGTGAAGGAGGCGCCCGCGGACACGATGCGCGACACGCTCCTCCATGAGATCCTGCACGCGGCGTGGGAGATCGGCGGGTTGCCGGCGAGCGGGGAGGAGCGGGCTGTGACGGCTCTCGCGACGGCATTGAGGGCCGCCATGATCGCGGCACCCGGCGCGGCGGTGTGGATATTTCGACACTAGCACTAACACTATCAACCAAACCAATACCAACACTGAAATCACATGAGCGTTTATTACAAAGCTGACGAGAAGAGGATCCCGAGAACCCGCAACGGTCGCCGCGCCTGCGGCATGAACAACGACAACGAGCAGTTCGGGGACTCGGCATACAGCACCGACGTGCGCCTCCCGATGACGCTGCCT
>JBFILE010000044.1:0-16479 GCA_041599855.1 Thermoplasmatota archaeon | reverse complement strand
GTGTCGCTCGACTTCGTGGGGCGGGAGAGCGGGCGCCGTCCGTCGTCGTGATCGCGGCGTGTGCGGCAGGTCCACGGGCGGCGCGGATTCCCCGCCGCACGTCGGCTCCGGGAGCACCATCCAGGGCCGATGCCGCCCGACCACTTGATTCGGCCCAAGATCGCGGTTCTTTCAAAGAACCATCGTGTCTCTTTATATGCCCACTTCGAAGTCTTCGACGTAGGTGAGGAACGTGAAGCTTACTCTCGTTTGGCTCTTGGCAGCAACCGTGGCAATGGCCGGTTGCGTCATGCCCGAAGATCTGATGAACCAGGAAACGCCGGAAGAAGAATCCGTGGAAGCGGCGCAGGCCGACAAGCGCTCGCCGCCCACGATCGCCGAGCGCAAGGAACGCAAGATCACGATGCCCGAGGCCCCGGAATTCCATGAAGCGGCCTCGATCCTCGAATTCGCCGGTGACGACGCCCTCACCGGCGTCGATGTCCGCTCCTCGACGGGCAGCATCTACATCGCGCCCCATGATGGCGACGGATGGTTCGTCGAGGCCGGCCTCGTCCAGCTCGACGGCATCTGCCAGTCCACGGGGAACGCGGAAGAAGCGTTCGAAGTCGTGGCGGAAGTCGTGGACGGCGTCCTCACGGTGGAACTCGTGTGGGCCCAGTCCTCCGGCATGACGCCCATGGGCGACCTGATCTCCATGGGCAGTGAATGGGCGGACGTCAAGGTGTACGCGCCCATCGACGTCGCCGGCATCACCCTCGGCTACCCCGAGGACACCGAGCGCTCCTACGAGTACCGCGGCATCACCTTCGGCTGGTGCGGCATGTCCGGCTGGGGCCACGCGGTCCACGGGTTCGAGTCCGACAGCCTGGAGATCACCGGTGTCAACACGTACCTCGACGCCCGCGCCCTCCGCGTCACGGACGTGACGCTGACCAACGCGAACGGCGGCATCCACGTGATGGACTCCGTCTTCGGCGGCCTCACGGCGACCACGGCGAACGGCAAGATCAGCCTCATGGAGATCACGACGGACAGCCTCGTTGCGACCTCGTCCAACGGCCGCATCATGGTCGAGGACGTGGATGCGCTCGAAGCGGTCCTGTCCACCTCGAACGCCGCCGTCGAGATCGAACTCGCCGAGAAGGCTGCGGGTCTCTGGACCGTGTCCACCTCGAACGGCAAGGTCGCGATCAAGGCACCGACGAAGAAGGACTACGGCTACGATGTCGTGGCCGAGACCTCGAACGCCGCGGTCGACGTCAAGCTCCCCGACTTCGTCATGGAGGAGGAAGAGGACAGTTTCGTCAAGGGCACGACCGAGGACTTCGACACCCGGATGTACCGCTACATCCTCGAAGTCGAGTCGTCCAACGGCCGCATCAACATCGGTTGAGCACCCACCGCTTCCGAGCGAGGGTGAGGCCGGGGGGAACGCCCTCCGGCCGTTTCCCGTTCATTGATGATGACCGATGGCTTCGCCCGGTGCGAGCCACGATGGCGTGCTGACCGCCATCATCTCCCATTTTCCCATTCCTTGATGATTCCGCGGGCCAGCGGCTTCGCAAGATGCCTGCGCGCGCGGGCGGGGACCTCGACCCACCCAAGTCCGATGGCGGCTGCGCCCGTGCCGACGGCCCGATCCTTCGGCGTGCGGGTCCCGCAGGGACGGCAACGGTACGGCGCGTCCCTGCCTGCACTGCGCATGGCCTTGCCGCAGGCGGGACACAACGGGTTCGGCCCAGACGCCGGTCGAACGGCGAGGTCGCGGACGCACATCTTCTCCACGTTCACGGTGAGGACGCCGTCGGGACCGGCCCGGACGGCTCCGGCGGCCGTGACCTTGTCGCCGGGAACGAGGGCACGCAGCACGTCCCGGAAGCTGCGCGTCGGTTCGAATGCGGCAAGCCGCGTCGCAACACCCTCGCTCCGGATGCCGACGAACACGTGGCCGCCTTCGATCCGGGTGGGGGCGTCCTCGACCACGGCTTCGATCACGTGATTGCCGCCGTCGACGGCGGTGGCGCCGGTGGCAGGCGTCAAATGGTCATCGGTGGCCTGGTTCGTGATGAACAGGGTCCCGTGGGTCGAAGCTTCGGGGCCGAGGATTCCGTCGCCGGCGGTGAGCGTTTCGGCCTCCTCGCCACGAAGGCCCCAGAGGACGGGGCATGGACTACGTGGAACCATCACGACCTCGTCCTCCACGAAGTCGTAGGAATCGAAGGTGCCGGGAACCCCTGCGACCTTGCGCACGGTTTCCGGGTCGATGGCGCGCGCGGTGCCCCAGCGCTCGCGCGCGCGGTACGCGACGCGCTCGAAGGTGTGGTCGCGGGCGTACGGGTCCCACGCGAGGGCGCCTGCGCATCCGATGAGGCCGCGTCCGCCCTGGAACCCCTTGACGGCTGCGCCGGCATCGTCCAACGCACGCAAGGCATCCTCGCGGGGCACGATTTCGCGGAGGACCCGCGTGTAGAATCCCTTCTCGACCGGATGCTCGCTGACCGCGATTCCGGGCTCGGTGCCCGCGTCCGCGAGTTGCGCGTGGTCACGGACGATGACGGCGACACGGGCAAGGGCATCCTCGGGCCGCAACCTGCGGGGCGCATCGAGGATGATGGCGATGGCCGCATTGCCGCGCGTCTTCCACGGCACATTCGGATTCAGGCGCACGAGGCGCGGCGGCTCGGGTGCGTGGCACTCGCGGAACTCGTCCCGGATGAGGTGGGCGAGGTGCGTCGTGCATCCTCCTTGGCGGCTGTCGGTGTCGTCGACGGCGATCCGGAGCAAGGAACCGGCGGGACAGCCGCCCTGTGCGGAATCAAGGTTCCGGGGCCGCGCACGGGAACAATACCCATATGCGAGGGCGCGCGTGCCGGGTGCATGCTTCGCGTTCTCGCGATCGTTGTTGTCCTGTCAACGATGGCGCTTCCCGGGTGCTTGGACCTCGATGCCGGGCCCGTGGTGCCGGAGGAGCGTTTCGTGACCCGGGAACGCACGGACACCCACACGGGCGAGATCGTGGCGTCCTCCAGCTTGGGCGGCATCTCGACGAATGCGAATGCGGTCCGGGCGGCGCTCGATGTGCCGGCGAATTTCACGAGCGCGAACGTGACCGTGGAGTGGGCGGGCCAGGTGAACGGCGACCTCGAAGTGGCGTTCACGTCCGGCACGGGCGCAACCTTCATCGCAACCCTCGATTCGAACCCGTGGTCGTTCGCGTTCGATGGCCACGACGCGCGCATCGCGAATGCGACCGGCGTGTCCCTTCACCCGGTCGATGGCGCGGCCACCAACGTGCAATGGACGGTCACGATGGTGTACGGGATTCCCGTACGCGCATCGTAGGCCTCATTCGCTGGTCGCCGGTCTTGCGGCTTCGGGGGACCCTTCCGGAGGTGGCGTCGCGGACATGGGCGCCCGGATGTCGGCAGCGGTCAAGGGTTCCTGCCTCACGGGCGCGACCGGAATCGTGACCGACCGCCCGTGGAGTACATCGCGCCGGACGATGACGAGCACGTAGCTGGCGATGGCGATGGCGATCACGCCGAGCGCTATCGCGATGACGGCCAGGATGACCAGCAGCCACAACAGGTACACGGGCACGTCGAACGCGGTGGACGCGACGGCCGGCGAAACCTGCGGGGCGGGGGCGACGACTTCGTCCCCTTTGCCATCGGGCCCGGGGTTTCCTTCGTCCGGTCCGGGATCAGGAACCGTGACTGGCCCGGGATCGACCACGGCACCGGTTCCGGGTACGTGGATGACCGCGGTGAATCCACGGCTCTGGTCGAGGCGCGCCCCGCTGGAGGTTCCGCCCGTGAAGTCCCCTTCCGAGAAGACCAGGGCGAACGGCACCCGGTAGGCGTGGTCGGCCGGGAGGAATGCGCCCGCGGGGACGTGGATGACTGCGATCAACGTGTACGGCGTCTCGGGCGCGAGGGCCACCTTGCGCGTGGACGTGGAGTCCACGAACGTGCCGAGCGCCGGATTCATCGTCTCGTTGTTCGCATCGGCGGCAAGCGGGATTCCCCGCTCGTCGGCGAGGTTGAATGAAATCCACCACCCGGTGAGGCCCGCGGCGTGGTTCGCATCCACGGTGCCGTTGGGCGTGCCGTTGTTCACGGGATTCCACGGGGTCACGAGGAGTTTCGCGTAGAAGTCGCCGGGCTGGTCCAGGTGGAACGGCACGGTGGCAAGGACGAGGGTTTCCTTGACTTCGCCCACGGAATGGTCCGCGGACTTGTATGTGTCGAGACGCACTGCGGCATGGGCCCCGCCGGCCCCGATGAGGAGCGCGGCGATGGCGAGGAGGGCGATTGCCCCGCGCACGCGTCGCGTGCGCGGTTCCGGTCCGATCGACAGGCCCATGGGACCCCTCAGAGCTCGGTGGCCGTGAAGGCGGCACCGTAGGACTGGCGGGCCAGGACTTCGGGGAGTTCGATGACCCGGTACTTCACGAAGATGACCTTGTTCAGGGCGGAGAACGTCACAGCGACGCTTCCGTCGGCACTCGTGGAACCCGTGCTGAAGGTGGCCGCGGAGGGCGTCACGCCGCTGTCGACTTCCACCCAATCGTAGGCGATGTTGCCGTTGATCGCAATGGAGAAGTTTGCGTCCGCACCGCGGAACTGGGAATCGGAGAAGCCGATGACCACCGTCGCGTCACTCTTCTGGCCCGTGTTCACGAGCTTCAGGTAGTTCGTGCTCGCGACTCCGGTCGAACCGGGCTCGGCCGTCCAGCCTCCCCAATTCGTCTGGACCGCGTTCCCTGCGCCGTCCACGGGGTCGGGGCTGATGGTGATTTCGCTGAAGACCTCCACGAGGGTGGTGTCGACGGCGCCGGCGATGGCAGTGCCGCCCGAGGGGGTGACCGAGGGCGTGAAGGTGTAGGTTCCGGGCGCCGTGCCGATGAGGTACGAGTATCGGAACTTGATGTTCAGGATACCGTCATGCTTCGTGCCGGTCCACGCCTTGAATCCGTTCGCGTCGTAGTCGGCGGGTTCGTCCACGAGCGTGTTTGCCTCCTGGGAGGTGACGGTGTGGCTGAAGCTTCCGGTTCGGGCCCCGGTGAGGGCAACGGTGACCACGGCGCCCTTGAAGTCGCCTTCGCCGTTGGCGTCACGAAGGGTGCCCGTGAACACTTCGAACGAGGTACCCGAATTGTCCGCCGTGGTGAGCGAGCCTGCGAACGCAGTGACGGTCGGCGGAACGTCGCTGACTTTCCCGCCACCGGTTCCGGGCCCGCTGCCCTTCACGCCTTCCACATCCAGGTCCGTGGCCCCGTCAGGAGTTCCCATGTCGCCTTGGTCCACGGCAGCCGGTGCGGAGTCGGTGCAGCCGGCGAGGGTGGTGGCGATCATGATGGAAATGAGGGCAATGGCCTTGGAGGCTTTCCCAAGCATGCGGCGACCGAAGTGAGAATCCCCTATAATTCCTTGCATCTTCGCAACGCCGAAAACGACCCCGCGCAGGTCGGTCGCGGACATGGCGCGCACCACAACGCATTTGACCACCGCCCATGAGTGTGGCTCGTGCGCGAGGGCTCCGTTGTCAAACCGATTCCAGCACCCGTTGCTGTTTTCATGGTGGTCGCCCTTGTTGTTCTTGCGCCACCCGCAGTTGCCGCCGCGGATGCACGCGAATCATCACCCGCGGGTCCCGACGTTGCCATGCACACGATGATCGTCGGCATGGAACCTGGCGCGGAACTGCCGTCGTTCAAACATCTTCATGTAAAGTACTGCTACACGTCATTTCCGGGGTGCCTTGTGTCGGCGTCCGATCCCGTACGCGCCCTCCTCGCGCAGCTGCCGGGTGTTCGAGGCATCTACCCGGACGACCCCCTCGAACGTCATCTGGACCTCGCCGGAGCGTCCACCGGTTTTGCCGAGCGCGATGTGGTCGCCGAGACCGGCCGTGGCGTCACCGTGGCCGTCATCGACGTGGACATCGATACATCCCATCCCGGGTTCGGGTCCCGTGTTTCCCGCTATGCGGTGACGGGTTCCGGCGTCGAAGCCTCCGATACCGCGGTGAGCGACCGGGGCCATGGCACCCATGTCATCGGCGTCCTCGCCGGTGACGGCACCGGCAGCCCGGCGGAACGCTACCGGGGCGTCGCTCCGTCCTCCCGGGTCATCGGCCTCGACCTTGGCGCGTCATTCACGACGGATGCGGCCCTCCGCGCCTTCGACTGGGTCCACGCGAATCACGAGGCGCACGGCATCCGGATCGTCACGAATTCATGGGGCCGCGCAGGCGACGTCGATGGACGCTTCGACCCGGATTCGCCCCTCGTCCGCGCCACGGACACCCTCGCCGTGGAGGATGGGCTCATCGTCATCTTCAGCGCAGGCAACCGCGGATCGGCGAACGGCATCTCGACCGAAGCGCTGAACCCGAATGTGATCACGGTCGGGGCGGTGGATGCCGGAGCCCGCCTCGCCTCATTCTCCAGCCGCGGCCCGGGTCTCGACGCCATCGGCGCGCCGATCCGGTGGACGAAACCGGACGTGGTCGCCGTCGGCGATGATGTGGTGAGCCCCAAACCCCTGTTCACGTCGGGCACGCCCGCGTCGGCAGCGGACCGGTCCCTGGCACCCACGTTGTATTCCTCCGTCTCGGGCACGAGTTATGCCGCACCCATGGTGGCGGGCGTCGCGGCCCTCATGCTGGAGGCGGACCCGACCCTGACCCGCGAAGCCGTCATGGCCGTGCTCACCGCCACGGCCCGCGACCTTGAGGAGGCAGGACCGGACCCGCGGACCGGCGCCGGACTCGTGGATGCGCGGGCCGCGCTGGACCTTGTTCGCGCGGGAGCCCTCGCCGGCGGCATTTCGGAGCGGGTGACCACGGTGAGTTATGATTCGACCGTCGTTGCAGCTGCCGGCGTGCTCACCAAGGTCCTGCCGTCCCCCAGCTTCGCGGTCGGCGGTGAACTCGTGGGATACCTGCCGGTTCTCCCCGGGACCACGCGGCTCTCGGCACGCGTCGACTGGTCCGCCACGGGCCTCGCGTCAATCGATGCGCGCCTCATGCGCCCGGATGGGACGGTCGCCGGGGGACTTCAACAGGACGGCGCCGGCCTTCGCCTCGATGTTGACGCGCCGATGCCTGGAATCTGGCGGGTCATCGCGACCCCGGGCATCGGATTCTTCCAGGCGTCCATCACCCTCGCGGGCGATGCCCATCTGACGCGAACCATGCCGACCGTGGCAACCATCGCTTCCCTCGTCCCGGTGGCCCCTGCATCACCGATCGGACTCGCCGAGAACACGGAGAACCCGATCGTGGATGCGGAAACGCCGGGCGCGTCGGTCGCGCTGCTGCTCGGCATCGTCCTCATCGTTGCCCTCGCGCTGCCGATGATCCGTCGGCATTGAGGGCCCACAGCCTTTTCCCCCAACCGTCGATTTCGGACCCATGCACCGGCGTCTTGACCCGGAACTCGCTGCGTTGCTGCAGGACGCGCGGCCCCTTTCGCGCCTCCGCGCGGACGGCGTCATCGATCACCCATTCGACGCTGTCGCCCACGTCTACGGCCCGTCGGTGGGTGTGCGCCCCCACGAGGTCGCGGCCGATGAACCGGAGCATGTGGCCCCGGGAAGTCCGCTGTGGCGGAAACCGTTCGACGTGGATGCGCGCCTCGCCACGGTGCAGGCCGCGTTCGTCCAAGGCCTGGTGGACGGGTTCGATCCGCTGCCTGCCTCCCGTGTGGCGGAACTGCTCTTCGCGCCCGAACCGGTGTTGGTGAAGGGCGCATGCCCGAGCCCCGCGACGAACCTGTTCCAACTGGAGCCGCACGCCTTCGATCGGCGCGCCACAAGTGGACTCCCGATCGGGAGCGCGCCGCCGGTGATCCCGCAGGCATCCTCCTTCGAGTCCAAGGTCTCGGGTGCTGCAGATGCCATCCGGAACCACGCGTTCTCGAAGGACGAGGTCGACACGCTTCCGACCCATCCCGAAGTCCACCGCCTCCATGCCGTGCAGGAGATGATCGACATCGTGCACCCGGTCTTGTTCGATGCGCCCGCACCGGACGGCCTGCACCCGCTGCAACGCGGCTGGACCGGCGCATATCGTCTTCTCGGAGATGCCGGGACGGCCCGTCTCGTGAAGGAGGCGTATCGGGGCATCCCGAGTGTGCACACGTTCCCGCTGGATGCTGCTGAGACGTTGGACAGCAACAACGCGACGAGCGCCAAGTTCGGTGTGGCGCTCCTGATCCCGGACAAGGAGGAATACCTTCGTCTCGGCGGGCGGGAGCACGTGTGTGATCCGGCCACGCGGGAGGAGTTGTCCATTCCCGCGGTGCGCCTCACGATGGATGCGCGCGGCCTCGTGACCCGTGAGGTGCTGGGCCATGTGGATGCGGAGGGGCCGCGCGCCCATTCCCTTGCCGGCACCCACGTGGAGGGCCGCGCGAAGACGTTTGTCGCACTCGCCCTTGCGCGCCGATTGGCGATGGATGCCGTGATTCCAACAGGAGGAGGGGCAGCGGCAGGTGCGGGGGCCGGGGCACAGGGCGAGGCCAGGGCGCAGGCCGGGATCGGGGCGGGGGCAAGGACCCCCCGCGCATGCATTCTCGTCCCGCGTCCTCACGGATGATCGGAGACGTCGAGGCGCTCCGCGGGTTCTCCCGGCCGACCCGGGATCAGCACCGCGCGTGCCTCGGGCCGCATGGGGATCCGGGAGAGGACGACGGGCCGCATCGGCAGGGTGACTTCGCGGAGGCACGCAGCTTCGAACGCGGCCCAGGTTGCGTAGTCCTCCTTGCGGGGGCCGGTGACCCAGACGCGGACGGGTTTTCCGTCGGCGCAGTGCCGATACAACGCGTATTCGAGGGCGACGTCGTTCTCGCAGTAGGCGATGACCTCGTCGTGCTGCCCTTCACGCCATCGCATGGGAGCGTCGGCGCCGTCCATGGTCTTGTGGCCGAGGTTCGTGCGCTTCGTGACGTTCTTGAGGCTTACGCGCCGACCGACGGCGGCTTCGAGTTCGACGATGGTGTCGATGACCCGCAGCCTCGCGATGAACGATGCGTCCTCGCCGAGGCCGGCAAGCTCGTGGGCGATGAGCGGGAGGTCGAAGCCCGCGACGTTGTGGCCGATGACGGGTTGGCCGCGTCGGCGGGCCGAGCGAAGCACTTCGCCGAGGTCCCTGAGCCCGGGGTGGCGGCCGGTTTCATCGGAGAATGTGGTGGAGACGCCGGTTTCGTCATCGTACACGACGCAGCATGCGATGCCGAGTTTCGTGAAATGCTCCCATCCGCCGACCTCTTCGGCGAGACGGAGGGTTTCGACGTCGAGGGTGATGGCCACGCCGGGGCATGGGCAGGCAGGCGATAAAGGCATCCCGGCGAGGGCGGGGGGCCATGCCAAGGTAGGGAAACTCACCCCGCCAGGGGCCTGCGGCGCTCCGACGTGGCCAACGCCACGTCCCGGTCCTCGGATCCGCTTCGCGGCTCCTGCGACGCCAGCAGGCGCGCCCGGGGTGGGCTGGTGGGGCCCCAACGGTCTCATGCACCCCTCGCGACCCGCACGAATCCCCCCGCTCACTACCCCCTCGCGGAATCCGGCAACCAAATGGCGCGCACCCAGCCGCGCAACGCCCCGTGAGGCCGGGGGTGGGCTTACGGGGGCATCCTGCAACCCCCCGGCGGCCGCATCGACCATCCGGCCGCAACCACCTCCCGCAACCCGCCCGGATCAAGACCGGATGACCCTCGCGAGCGTCATCCGCGGAAGCGGCCCTCCCGTGATTGCCCTCCACGGCGGCCCGGGGCTCTCCCACCGCTACCTGCGCCGCCCGCTCGCCCCCCTTGAAGCCGAGCGGACGGTCCATTATGTGGATCATCTCGGCCACGGCGAGAGTCGCCGACGGGGCCCGTACACGTTCGCAAGCCTCGCCGAATCCGTCATCGACTACGCGTACACGCACGCATCCGGCGGCAGCGCAATCCTTGGCCACAGCATGGGCGGAGCCATCGCAATCGGTGCCGCGACGCGGGAACCGCACCTGTTCCGCAGCCTCGTTCTCGTTTCGACCAATGTGCGACGCCCACCCATCCTTGCGGGCGGGCACTTCGGTCAGAAGGCCGCGGTTGCCCGGGCGGCGGCGCGTCACGCCGTGGGTCCCGGGTCGCGTGAACAGCGATTGGCCGAAGTGATCCGCGCGTGTGGCGGCCTCCTTGCGCACCACAACCGGGAGGCGGTCATCGAGGAGGTCGTCGCGAGCATCGTCCCGCCCCTCGACTGCGTCCTTCCGCTCCTGGGGTCATTCCTGACGTTGGACATCCGCCCCGTCCTCGGAAAGGTGCAAGTGCCGACGCTGATCCTGACCGGCTCCGAGGACCATGTGAGCGGTCGGGATGCGCGCATCCTGGAGAACGCCATCCCCGGCGCGGTCCTGCGCGTCATTCCCGGGGTCGGCCACAACGCCATCCTCGAAGCACCCGATGCGGTGGTCGCGCGGGTATTGCCGTTTCTTCGGCGGGTGGGAACAGCCGCCGTGGACCGACCGGCGGATGAGGCGTCCGCCACGCGCCGCGCCGGCGCCGGATTTCGTCGCGGACGTCCGTGGTGACCGTGCCCGACTGCCGCGATCGTGCGGCCCCACACTCGTTGCGGCACCTCAATTCAACTGGAAGTCGAACCCGACGCCGGTGCGATCGAGGCCGCCCCATTCGAGGACGCCGGCACCGATCCAGAGGTCCACGTAGGCTTCCGGCTTGGTGACCCAGCTCCCGGTGGGCGGTTCCTGGAGGAGGGTTCGCGGGACGCTCCACCAGATGATGCTGGTGACCGCATCCACGTCCACTCCGATCGATGCGATCGGGACCACGCTGAGGTCATCGCCATCCTGCCAGACCGCGCCCAGTTGCGCCGTCTCGTGGAGAATCCGCGTCGGGTACTGGTACGGTTCGAAAGCGTAGGTGACCTGGAGGCCGAGGAACGTCTTGCCCGCCGGGACGGCGCCGTTCCACGTGGGATCCTCCACCGCCCACGCGGGCATGAAGCGCACGTTGAACCCGGTGCTCGATGCCCCATTCCTGTCGGGGTAGATGTCCTGCACCTTGAGTCCGACCTGAAGGAAATCCGGCGTCGTGTCGAACCACGCGCTCTCGATGTTGAGGTGTGCAGCGTAGATTCCGGAGTCGAAGATGGGATTTCCATACCTGTCGGGCACATGGGGGCTCGCTGGCGGTGTGGCCGGGGGCGGCAGCGGCACGCCGGCATACACAGTCCGCGTCGTGGAATCCGTGAGGCCGCCGGCATCGGTGATCGTGAGCCTGACCACATAGGAATCGGGCGCGCCATACTCATGGGGCGCGACCATGGCAGCGGAGGTGGCGCCATCCCCGAATTGCCAGGACGCGGCAAGGGGGCCATCTCCGGCGTCGCTCGATGCGGTCGCATCCAGCGTGCACGAGGTGCCCTCGCAGCGGTACGTGAAGGCAGCCTTGGGCGGCGTGTTCGAAAGGACCGCGACCACGATGTCGTCCCGGGCCGTTTCCCCAAGGTTGTCGGTGACATCGAGGACGAGTGCGTGGGTGCCGATGGGGAACGGGAGGGTCACCTCCCGTCCGGTGGCGAGGAGCGTGCCGTCCTGCGACCATGCGTAATCCACGATGGTGCCGTCGTCGCTGCTTGCCGAGCCCGACAGGGTGATGGATTCGATGCCGTCGCCGTTGTCGTCGGATGCGGTGGTGTCCGGTCCGGCGTCGGCGATCGGTACGCGGTTCGGGGCGATGGCCACCGTCCGGATGGCTTCGCCGAAGTCACCATCGTCGTCGGTCACGCGGAGTCGGATGCTGTGGCTTCCGATGGCCATCTGGGATGCGATGACGGTGCCGCTTCCGATGAAGGCGCCACCGTCGAACCACTCGTAGAGGCTGATGGTGCCGTCGGCGTCGGTGCTCGCCGACCCGTCGAGCGTGATGGTTTCGACACCGTCGCCGTCAGGATCGCTTGCGCGCCCGGAGAACGTGAACGCCGCCTCGGGGCGATAGTTCTGGATGACGTCGATCACGACCGTGTCGGTCGCGATGCCGCGTCGGTTGTCTTCCACGGTGAGCGTGAGTTCGTGGTGGCCAAGGGCCAGGTCCACCGTGGGCGACGCGCCTGTCGCCACGAGGGTTCCGCCCTTCTTCCACTGGTAGGAGACGATGATGCCGTCGGGGTCCGAACTGCCCGACGCGTCGAGGGTCACGGGCTCCGACCCGCTTCCATCGCCGTCAAGGACGACCTGGTCCGGTCCGGCGTTGGCGATTGGCAGGCCATTGGGCCCGCCGATGTTGTCGATGGCTTCGCGGGCATCCGGGATGCCGTATCCGTAGATTGCGTCGCGGCCGGCCGCGCCCTTGTCACGGGCCGTGCCCTGGAGCAGCGTCCGCAGTTCATCCCGCGTGAGTTCGGGGCCCGCACTCCAAACGAGTGCCGCGACCCCGGCCACGTGGGGCGCGCTCATGGAGGTGCCGGACCCGTAGCAGTAGGCCGTGTTGGAGGAGTGGCAGGTGCTGATGATGCTGTACCCGGGTGCTGCGAACTCGGATTCCGCCCCATCGGACGAGAAGTTGCATTCCGCTTCCGAGGACGTGGTGCAGGTGACCGCAACCACGTTCGAGTACTTGGCCGGGTATTCGACGCAGTTCGAGCACGGGCCGCTGTTTCCGGCGGCTGCCACAAGGAGTGCGCCCTTCCCGTAGGCGTAATCCATGGCGCTCTGTTTTGTGGTACTGTGGACGCCGCCGAAGCTCATGCTGATGACATGGGCACCCCGGTCCGCGCACCAGCGCACGCCGCTTGCCAGGTCGCCGTGGGTGCCGCTGCCGTCCGACCGGAACGATTTCACATGGTAGAAGGACACCTGCGCGAGCCCGGCAATGCCGCGCGAGTTCTCCGTGGTGGCGGCAATGGTGCCGGTCACATGGGTGCCGTGCCCGTTGTCGTCGGCGTTGTTGCTGTTGCCGCTCACGTAGTTGTAGCCGCCAAGATACCGGGGTCCCGTGAGGTCCTCGTGACCCGCACGGATTCCCGAGTCCACGACGCACACCTTGATGGTGGCGGTTCCCATGTGGAGGTCCCATGCATCGGGCGCGCGCACCTGCTGGGGCCCGTACTGGTTCGACCAGCGGGAATCGTTGGGCGTGAAGGAGAGCCGGTCGGTTCCGTCGTCCTCCACGTACCGGATGCGGTCGTCGGCCATGGCGCGGGCACGGAATGCGGCCGGGTCGGACGTCTTGACGACCACGAATGCCAGGCCGTCATCGGCGCGGACGACCTCACCTCCGTGGAAGAACTCCCCGGGCTGGAACGGCGGCATCGCACCCTCGAAACCGGCGATCATCCGGTGGATTTCGACCCCGGGCTCGGCGGTCATCGCCAGGTCCACGTCCGCGGCTTGCGCGGCGCCTGCCATAAATGCCGGGAAGAGGAGGAGGAGCACCACGGCCCCCCGCCACCTGTCGAGTCCTTTCGCTGCCACTCCCGAGCCTCCGCCCCGTAAGGTGGGTTCCGGGCTCTTGAACATCACCCTACCCGTAACCGGTCGGTTGCGATGATAGTGTATGCGGATGGGCGGAAGGTACCGGACATCCGACGCCCGGCGAGGAAGGGTCAACAACCCCCGCTGCGTGGGCGGGCTGATGGGCATGCCCATCAGGGCCCGACGGGCCCGGGAACCCGGACCCGTTGCGTGGCCGCCCCCCGGATCGAGCACGGAATGCCCCGCGCACGCCGCGGCCCCCTTTCCGCGGAAGATGGTGGCCCCACCCCGATATGGCGGGTCTCACTCCGTGCAGGCAGCCGCCTCCGGGCGGTCCGTCACCGGAACACGTAGTCTCGTCCGAATCCGGTGGTATCGGAGGTGTCCCCGTGCTGTTCGGCGGCCCGCGCGACATCGAGATGGGAGATCGCATAGGTTCCCGTGAGGAGGGCCCCCGGTTCCGGCGACTGCAGCATGGTGAGGGGGATTTCCCACCACACCACGTCGAGGACGGGGTCGATGCGCCCTTCCACGTTGCCGAGGATGGCGAAGTAGCGCCCCCAGACCCTGTGGTAGACGACGTCCACCTCGAACACCGGCTTCACGTCGGCATCCACCGTGGAATCGGCATCGTAGTGGACGGGCGCGAACGTGGCGTATGCGCGCACACCGAGGAGCCACTTCGGAAGCGGGACGGTGCCGCCCCAGTGGGGATCTGCCACCGGGTATTCCGGCATGAAGAACACACTGTAGCCGACGGCCGGAAGCCCGGCGGAAGCGGGCGGGATGTCGGCGACCTTGAGGCCGATGTAGAGGTTTTCCTCGTCGGCTTCGAACCAGGCGAGTTCAACGTCGGCCGCGGGGAACGGGACCACGTCCGCGTAGGTGTCTTCGACGCGATCGACGATCTCGGGGTCCTGGGGAATCCGGATCGGTTTGGACGCCGCTCCGAAGCGCTGGTCGACGGCGTCGGGTTCAGCGAGATTCGCCGAAGCCGGAAGGGTGAGGATCGCGACTGCGAGCAGGGCGAGCAGCCCGATCATCGGTCGCCGGGTCCGGGGGTTCGCATCTTCGTGAAACAATATGTGCCACCAGCGGCCCCGTCCCGGGACCCCTGTGAGTCACTTCTGGATCAGGAATGAACGATCCCGCGACCACCCCGGGTTCGAGGGTCGAAGAATCGGGGCGGGATGGACGGGGTCCGGACCGGACGGGACGGGACGGGACGGGCCGGGCCGGGACGAGACGGGACGAGACGGGACGGGACGAGACGGGACGGGACGGGACGGATGGACGTCCGCCGCGTCCCGCTCATCGCAACCCGCGGATGGATCCATCAGGATCCAGATCCATGTCCACGGCGGCGGGACGCTTGCCGAGGCCCGGCATGCGGTTGATGTCGCCGGCGAGGACCACGAGGAACCCGGCGCCCGCGCTCGGGTACACGTCCCTCACTTCAAGGAACCAACCCTTGGGCGCGCCTTTCAGGTTGGGCTTGTCGGAGATGGACGACTGGGTCTTCGCCACGCAGATGGGGAGGTGCCCGAAGCCCGCATCCTCCAGTTCCCGGATGGATCGTTCCGCGCGGAAATCGTACTTCACGCCGTCGGCGCCGTAGATTTCGCGGGCGACCGCCTCGATCTTGTGCTTCACGCCCGGGGAATCATCGTACACGCGCTTGGGCTCGGGCACGTCCTTCGGGGCCCGCGCGACCTCCGTCACGCGCGCTGCGAAATCGAGGCCGCCGTCCGCGCCTTCCCCGAAGAAGTCCGTGACGAAGGCGTCCGCCCCTCTGCCCTTGCAGTGGGCAAGTACGGCTTCGAGTTCCGCATCCGGGTCGCCCGCGAACCGGTTCACGCTCACGACGGCGGGAACGCCGAAGCGGCGGAGGATGCCAAGGTGATGGTCCACGTTCACGAGCCCCTGCTTCAGCGCATCCATGTCGGGCGCGGTCGGGTCGGTCGCTCCCCCGTGGAGCTTGATCGCGCGCGCGGTCACGACAAGGACCGCGGCCGTGGGCCAGAAGCCGCCGGCGCGCGTGACGATGTCGAAGAACTTCTCGGCGCCGAGGTCCGCGCCGAAGCCGGCCTCCTGGATGACGAGGTCCGCGACGGAGAGGGCAAGGTGCGTGCCGAGGATGGAGGAGGTGCCGTGGGCGATGTTCCCGAAGGGGCCGCCGTGGACGAATGCCGGGGACCCGACAAGGGTCTGCACGAGGTTGGGTTTCACGGCATCCTTCAGGAGGGCGGCCATGGCGCCTGCGGCACCGAGTTCACCGGCGGTCACGAAGCGGCCGTCGTAGGTGCGGCCGACGACGATGCGGGCGAGGCGGACCTTGAGGTCCGAAAGGTCGCTCGCAAGGCCCAGCACGGCCATGACTTCGCTTGCGGCGGTGATGACGAACTCGGTTTCGCGGGGCGGGCCGTTCGCGCGGCCACCGAGGCCGGTGACGACCTGCCGGAGGGCGCGGTCGTTCATGTCGAGGGCCCGCGGGACGGCGATGCGCTGCGGGTCGAGTCCGAGGGCGTTTCCGTGATGGATGTGGGCGTCCACGAGGGATGCAAGGAGATTGGTTGCGGCGCTCACCGCGTGCATGTCCCCGGTGAAGTGGAGGTTGATGTCGTCGAAGGGAACGAGTTGCGTCCTGCCGCCGCCGGTGGCGCCGCCCTTGACGCCGAAGACGGGTCCGAGGCTGGGTTCGCGGAGGCAGATGACGCTCTTCACACCGAGGCGGTGGAGGGCTTGGCCGAGGCCGATGGTGGTCAACGTCTTGCCTTCCCCGAAGCGCGTGGGGTTCATGCCGGTCACGAGCACGAGGCGCCCGCGCGGCTTCCCGGCGCGGTCGCGGATGGCGTCCAATGTGACCTTGCCCTTGAGTCGACCGTAGGGCTCGATCTCATCATGCTTGAACCCGAGACGACGCGCGACCTCCGTGACAGGGAGGGGGAGGGCGTGGTGCTCGGACGGGGAATCGGACACGGGTCGGGCGAGGGC
>JBFILE010000043.1:0-16612 GCA_041599855.1 Thermoplasmatota archaeon | reverse complement strand
GATCGACCTCGAAGTAGTTGACGACTTCGGGGAATCCGCGACCGACTCATTCGTCGTGAACGTCCTCCCGAATCCGCCACCCGTCGTGGCATTCACCGCGACGTGCGAGCGCCTCGTCTGCGCCTTCGATGGGCAGGCCTCCCGGGACCCCGGAGGCGCCATCACCGGCTTCGAATGGGATTTCGACGATGGCACCACCGCAACCCCGGTCACCCTCAGCCACACCTTCCCCGGCCCCGGCATCTTCCGCGTATGCCTCGTCGCGTACGACATCTTCTCCTACGGCAAACTGTGCAGGGACATCGCCGCCATGGACACCACCGTCCGGGAGGACTTCGATGATCCCGCCGCCGTCGGATCCTTCCTGTTCGAGGGCAAGTGGCACGTGGACGATGCGTGCTCGACCGACGGGAACGGCTACCTCGCGACCCACCGCGTGGGCGAATGTGACGGGTTCGGCGACAACGGATTCCGATACGACAAGGCCGTCATGTTCATCGACCTCAGCGGCGCCACCATCGCCCAACTCCGGTTCGATCACCGCATCGACGTGGAATGGGGGATCACGCAGCGCGAGAATCTCATCCGCGTCCGCGCCTCGACGGACGGCGTCACCTTCACCGACCTTGCATCCTGGAACGACCGCACCGCCCGGTTCGACTGGCGCCCCGAGCAGTTCGACCTCACGCCCTTCGTGGGGAGCCTCGTCCGCATCGTGTTCGAGGAGCGCAACGATTTCGGCGGAACCACGTCGAGCGCGGACCCCGGGTGGCTCGTGGACAACATCGAGGTCCTGACGGACAAGGCGAGCGCCCTCGTGGAAACCACGGCGTGGACCCAGGGATTCGCCGTGCCGGTCCCGTCCGATTGGACCCTCAGCGGCAAATGGCACCGGACCAACATCTGCGCGGACGCCCCGAGCCCGCCCCTCTACATCGGCTACCATCACGAAACAAGCTGCGGCTTCGCGAACCGCCCGTGGAGCTACGGCGACATCCTCATCCCCCTCGACCTCAGGAATGTCGCTGCCGCCGCCGTCACATTCGAGCATTCGTGGCTCCCCGGCACGAACCCGTACCC
The DNA here is from genome assembly GCA_041599855.1 of Thermoplasmatota archaeon. GTDB lineage: Archaea > Thermoplasmatota > SW-10-69-26 > JACQPN01 > JAJPHT01 > JBFILE01. Next base: position 15,532 of record JBFILE010000043.1, on the reverse strand, counting down.
GCAGAACATCGATGCCGCATACGTCCTCGGCGAAACCGGCCCCGGGGACCAATGGGTGACCCTCCAGCGCTGGGATTCCGCGGCGCTTGCGGAAGGCGACTGGTACAAGCGGTCCGTGGACCTCGGCCCGGTTGCCGGCACCATCACGCGCCTCCGGTTCCACTTCACGAGCCTCCGCGAACACGATGCCGAGAACAGCGTCGGCTGGATGATCGACAACATGGTGTTCCGCGAATGGCGCCTCGCGTCCGGGCACCAGGCTCCGCAGGCGGTCATCACCACCTCGCCCACGGTCGTCGGGGACACGGACCGCGACGGGTTCGCCCTCGTGGTCCTCGACGCATCTGCATCCTCGGACGTGGACGGCCGCATCGCGTCATTCTCGTGGATCGAGCATGGCGTCGAGATCGCGTCGGGCGCCGTCGCCCCCGTCATGCTGTCCCTCGGGGATCACGTGATCACGTTGCGCATCGTGGACAACAGCGGCCTCACGAGTGAAGCCACGCTGTTCGTTCGCGTGCAAGGCGACCTGCCGCCGGTGGCCATCGTGGACGCCACGTGCGCACGGCAGAAATGCCTGTTCGATGCCGCGAAGTCCTTCGACCCCGATGGGCTTCCCCTACGCTACACATGGGACTTCGGCGACGAGGTCATCACGTGCTCATCCGTCGCGTGCGATCCCGGCTTCTCGAACCGGACGCTCGTGGATCATCCGCGCCTCGTGGAACACCGGTACCCCTCACTCGACGGCGGCACCGCGTGCCTGACCGTCGATGACGGAGTCTTCGAGGACGTCTTCTGCGTGGACCTCCCGAAAGTGGAATGGCCGTCCGTCCGGTACGAGGATTTCGACGGGGCAGTCCCCGGCTTCCACACCCGTGGCTTCTGGCATCTGGGTCAGGAATGTGCCGAGGCACCGAGCCCGTCACGCTACCTCGGATACCACTACGCGGGGTGCCGCTACTACGACCGGGTCGTCCTCCTCGGGCTCGTCGAAGCCGGGTTCGACCTCGAAGGAACCACCGTCTCGAAACTCTGGTACGATCAACGATGGGTCACGCGGACATCCGGCAACCAGGATTTCATGACCGTCCGTGCCAGCCCGGACAGCGGTCGCAGCTGGGTCGGCCTCGGGGCGTGGAGCGCAACCGTCCCGAACCGCCCCGATTGGCACCCCGTCCTGCGCGACCTCTCCGCGTACCGCCAATCCCTGTTCGATGTGGAGATCCTGTTCGACTCCGGGAACGACAACTGGCACAGCGCGGAAGGCTGGTTCATCGACGATTTCATCATCCTCGGCGACGACGACCGGCCCCCGGTCGCGAACGCCGGCGCGGACCGTACATGGTCCGACGGAGACGGCGACGGGTTCGAGGACGTGCGGGTCTCCGCGGACCACTCGTGGGACCCCATCGGCACCATCATGACCTATGAATGGCGCATCGGCGGCGAGACCGTTGCCGTGGGACCGGACGCCACGTTCACCCTGCCGATCGGGGTCCACGACATCGAGGTCTTCATGCGCGACAGCGGCGGCCTCGACGCCACGGACACCGTGCGCATGACCGTGGAACCGAACCGGGGGCCCCTTGCGAATGCAGGCGTCGATGTCACCGTGGTGGACGGTGACGTCAGCGGTGCCGAACCCGTCCCCCTCGACGGGTGGCGCTCCTTCGACGAGGATGGCCACATCGTATCCTACGCATGGTACCTCGATGACGTGCTCGTGTCCACGGAGCGCGCGTGGATACCCGAGCTTCCCGTCGGTGTGCATCCCTTCACGCTGACGGTGGCCGACGACCAGGGTGTGCTTGCATCCGACACGGTCACGATCACGGTGAAGGCGAACCTCCCTCCGGTGGCGCTCTTCATCCGCGATTGCCACGAGTTGACGTGCAGTTTCGACGCCTCGGCCTCGTACGATCCGAATGCCGAAACCCCGATCCGATCCCACGACTGGACCCTCGGCACCGACACCCGGAGCGGAACGGCGTTCTCCACCACCTTCGACCGCCCCACAAGCCGCGTCGTGTGCCTTGTCGTGAGCGACGGGAACCTCACGGATGAAGCGTGCGACACCGTGGAGCTGTGGGAAACCATCCACTTCGAGAATTTCGACGACAACCGGGCGCCCGGGTTCTTCATGCGCAACGTGTGGCACATGACGGCATGGTGCGCGCCGAGCGCGCCCCCGTACCTCGGGTTCCACCGCCCCATGAAGTGCGACCTCAACACCGGGAGCGTGATGACGGGCGCCGCCGACCTCGCCATCGACCTGACGGATGGCGCGCGGGCGGTCCTCGAATTCGATGTCCGGCACGTCATCCCCTTCGGAACGCCCACGTCATTCGTCAAGCTCGTCATGGAGGCGCGTCCCGACGCGGCCGATTGGACGATCCTCCAGCAGGTGTCCACGTCGCCGTCCGGCGTGTGGAAGACGGTATCCGTGGACCTGAGCGGATTCACCGGGGGCCCTGCCCATGTGCGGTTCAACGGGAGCGCATACGACACGCGCTCGAACAGTCATGCCGGCATCTACGTGGACAACGTGCGCGTCCGCATCAGCGGGAATGGCGGGCCCGGTGCCATCGCAGGGCCCGACATCGTTGCCCGGGACCCCGACGGTGATGGGTTCGCGACCGTCATCCTCAATGGCACAGCCTCCCGCGACGACGGCGGCATCGTCGCGTACCAATGGCGCGATTCCGGCGGGCCCTTTGCCGAGGGCGCCATCCACTCGTGGACCGCGCCCGTCGGGATCCACGACGTCACCTTGACCGTGTGGGATGAGGAGGGACTGATCGCATCCGACTCGTTGCGCGTGACGGTCCTTCCGAACGACGTGCCTCAGGCACGCGCCGGGCTGCCTGTCACGGTTCGCGACGCCGATGGCACCGGCCACGAATCCGTCCCGCTTGACGGAAGTGGATCCTCGGATCCGGATGGCATGGTGGTCGCGTACACATGGCTCCTTGATGACGCCGTCATCGGGGCGGGCGTGGCGCCCATGGTGTCATTGCCCGTGGGCGTGCACGACGTCACCCTGCGCGTCCAGGACAACGGCGGTGCCACGGATACGGACATCGTCCGGGTCACCGTGCGTGCGAATGAGCCTCCTCAGGCTGTGGCCGGCGTCGACATGACGCTCTCCGATTCGGATGGCGACGGCGAGGAATTCGTGGACCTTGATGCCGGGGCAAGCACGGACCCGGACGGCATCATCGAAACCTACGAGTGGCGCGCGGGCGGCGCCTTGATCGCCACGGGCCCCGTGATCCGACCGGTCCTTTCCGTCGGCATCCACGAGATCATCCTGACCACCATCGACAACGGCGGCGCAACGGCGACCGATGACGTTGTTGTGACGGTGCTCGCGAACGAAGCCCCGTCGGCATCATTCGTCGCCTTCTGTGACGGCTTCGACTGCCGCTTCGACGCGAGCGACTCCATCGATCGTGACGGCGGGATCGTCTCATACCGATGGGGTCACGGCGACGGGTCCTACGATTCAGCCGCCGTGCACGACTACACGTACACCTGGCCAGCCGATTTCGTCGTCACGCTCCAGGTAACGGATGCCGCGGGCGCGACGGACGTGATCGAGCAGGTGTTCAAGGTGACTGGTGTGCGGATCGGGGACCCGCCAATGGCGCCGCCCGCCTCCCCCGAGATCCGGGATGCCACAGGCGATGCCTTGGCCCGTGGGGGAGTCCCGGACTGGGCGGACGTCGAAGCGGGATGGTTCGCGGCCGACAAGGAGAACCTGTACGTGGGCCTGAAGGTCGCGGACCTTGATTCACCGACCGGCGTGGAACTCCGCGGGAGCCGACAGATCGCGTACGCGGTCGGGTTCACGCCAACCTGGGAAACCCGGGACCCGTGGTGGAGGGCACCGAACAATGCGGACACCCGAAACACCTTCCAACATTTCGCCGGCCTCAGGGTCCTTGCCATCGAGGACGGGACGCCGCCCGATGAACCGTTCGGCATCCGTTCGTTCACCTTCCTGCTGCAGAGCCTGACCGCGGGAACGGGCGGCACCTATGCCCGAACCCTTGCGACCCTCGATGGAAACGTGGACACCGCTACTGACATCATCTGGTGGACCGTGCCGTTCGCGCATCTTGATGGGATCCGGCCGGGAGCGATCCTCGATCGGACCGGCGCCTCCGCCGGCTTTCTCCTCCACCCCGACTTCCCACTCGGGGAAACGGGGGCCGATCGGGAATCGTCCTCCGTCGCGTTCGTCATGCCGGATCCCCTACGGTTCTGCAGCGAACCCGGCCGCTGTGCGGCAAACAGCCGGGAGCAGTTGTTCACGTTCACGGGCTGGGAGGAAGGGTTCACGACCGCCAACCCGCAGGCCGACAGCGTGGTCGGATGGGATGCGGCGAATGCCCGGGTCCGGGTGACGTCCAACAGTCGCGACCAGGCGAATGAGCAATTCCGCCGGTCGCTGGTGGATCGCGTGACCCCGACCACGCGGTCGTTCGAGACATCGGCCACATGGCGGGCGCATCAACAGGGCAGTTACCAGCACGCGTTTCCCCTGTACGCCGGGCCCCTGGGGGCGGACCCGGAAACCGCGCGCCACACCGCGTCCTTCCGGATGATCGGCGGCAGCCATGTCCTGGAGGAGAACCCCGTGTTCGAAGCGAGGTACCGCGACGGCAACGGCGCGTTGCACACCTTCGGGACGTTCATCGGTGAACGCGGGGGCCAGTACCGCCTTGCCATCGGATACGACGGTGCCTCCGGGGTGTTGTCGATGCAGGTCGCATCGGCCGGGGGGGACCCACTGGCGAGCCATGCGCTCGCACTCGGCGCGGAGACGTTCGCGTTCGGCGAGATCGGTGTGGCCGCCGACGGCCGGAAGGCGCCCACATCCCTGGTCATGGAGGCCTGGGTGGATGACATCCGGGTCCACACGGTGCTGGAGTAGCGGTCGTGGAACGTGGCAGCAGGGGCAGCGGATCGTTGGAGCTGCAGGAAAATAGCGGTGGAGGCCATGCGGCCTCCACCGGATGAGGCGACCCCGGATCACTCGTCCGCGGTGATGGCGATGGTGCCATCGTCGGCTTCGGCCGTGATCGTGTTCACGTACCGGCGCGAGTCGATCCCTTTCGTCTCGCCCCGCACGTGGTTCGGTTCCGACGTTTCCGCTTCGAAGTCGGGCACTTCGACGCGCACCTTGCCGTCCTCGGAGCGGGCGTCGATCGCGACCCCGTGGTCTGCGGAGGCAGGCACCCGGATGCTGATCATGCCGTCATCCGTCTTGGCCCGGATGGTGGACCGGGCGTCGACAGCGAGGGTCATCAGGACTTCGCCGTCGTCGGTGACCAGGGTCAGGGTGTCCACGGCGATGTCCTTGCCGGCGATCGTGCCATCGTCGACTTCGAGTTCGAGGGCCACGCCGCGCACGCCCTTGAGCTGGATGCTTCCATCATCCGCCTGGATCCGGCCGGTGCCGATGGTGACGTCCTTGAGGCCGACGAGGCCGTCGTCCACGTCGCCGTCGATCCGGTTCACGGTGGAATTCTTGATCCCGAGGCTCCCGGCGTCCACATGGAATTCGAGGCTCGCGAAGTCGCTTTCGAGGATTTCGCCGTCGCTGTCATCAAGATGCAGGACCGCGTCGGTGACGCGGACGCCAACGATGCTCGCCGGCATGTCGTCCATGCTCATCCCAAGGCGCTCGAGGTCCATGCCGTGGGCGGCGTAGCCCCACCCGCGGTCGGGGCACATGCGGACGTTGCTCTGGCCGAGGATGATGGGCCCGCTCGACTGCGGGTTCGAGGAGCGCTCTTCGGTCACATGGACGACCGAGACGGAGTCGGGAGCGAAGACCTTCACATCGACCCAGTGGTCGTCCTGCTTGAACGGAAGGACGGTCATGCCGCCCTGGATGCGGGTCACATGAACCGTGAGGAGGCCTTGTTCGACGCCGACCGCCACATCGAAGAGGTCGGCTCCGTTCTGGGGTGAACACGTGGGGCCGAGGCTCACGATGCCGACTTCGACATTCCAGGCTCCGTCCGGCGACGGCGCCACATACACGCTGCCGTACCGGTCGTTCACGACCTCGATGGCGGAGAGGTTGTCCTCGCCGGCGAACGAGTCGAGGACGGCGCCGGGATGGAACTCGGGCTCCGGCGGGAGCTCGATTGCGCGAGGGCCCGTCGTGGCGTCCGCGGGGGCTTCGACGTTCGACGATTGCAGGTCTTCTTCGGGTTCTGGGGGCGCGACGCATCCGGCGACGAGTAGGGCGCCGGCGACCGCGAGGAGGAACATGGGCTTCACTGCCTCACCTTGGGCCGCGAGTGGAGCATCAACATATAAAGAAGTTCGATAGCCTGATGAAGAGTCACACCGGATCCCGGGGCGGGGCGGCGTCGAAAACCCCCTGGTTCTGGAACGCGCGCGCCACCGCCAACGTCCGGGCCTCCCCGGCGTGGCCGCGGCCCCTGCGGAAGCTGCCGTCCGCGTTCTGGGCCCGCGCAAGTGCCGGGTAGATGGCAGCCAGCAATGCCTGCTCCGAGGGTCCGCTGCGGCCGCCCGCGATGTCGGCCACCGCGAACACGCTTGCCCGGGGCACGGTGCCGTCCGGCAGGACGGTTCGCCGGAAGTGGGCGACCCCGAGTTCGTATTCGGGGACCGGCTCCGCGGTCCGCGCAAGGGCGGCGAGGATGTCCACCGTGCAGGTGGGGCAGCACCATGTCCCCGGCTCCCAGGTGCGGGGGATGTCCGGATGATGGCCGTCAAGGAGGCCCATGAGGGCGATCACCGCGTGGTCGGCGGCGTCCGGGTGGTGGCCGGAGGAAACGAGGCCGCGGAGGCCCCACGTGAAGCCTGCGAGCCGCACCGCGGACGCACTCGTCCGCGGCTCGCCCAGTGGCGTGCTGGCCGGGGCGGCCTCAGCGTCGGCGGACGCGGCAAGGATCGGAGCGGCCCGGTCGATGTGGCGAGCGATGATGGCCGCCGCACGGGCCGCGGCGGGGTCGTCGGCGAAGCCGAGGTCCGTGAGGGTCAGGAGGTGCCCGGCGGCGGCGAGCGGCGACGCATCCCGCGCCACCTTGGACGCCGCGGCCCGTGCGAGGCTGCGGGCCTCGCGCAGGTCTTCCGGCGCGGGCGTCCCGAGCATGTCGCGGCGCGCAACGATCCCGGCCACGCCTCGTTGACGGGCAAGCCAAGGTCGCGGGTCCCTCGGGACGACGGTGCGCTTGGCCGGGGGCTCACGCCGCGGAGGAATGATGCGGGGGCGTCGGTCGCGCACGGAGCCGGATGGGGCTCCGTCGGGGATGTGTCTTCTCCCCGGATCACACGAAGCATTCACGGGTCGGAATGGGGCGTGGCCGTTTCCTCGTCCGCCTCGACGTGCTTGGCGGGGATGCGGTCGGCGTCGGCCACCGGTTCGTCGCCGGCCCAGAGGCGGTGGATGGCGATGGTGAACGCGCTGACGGCGATGAAGAGCATGGACTCGGTGATGAGGTCCATCATGCCGGAGCCGCCGAAATCGAGGAGCGTGTGGGCGACAAGCAGGAGGATGCCGGCGCCGATGAGGCCGGACCCGAGGCTTCCCTTGCGACTTGCCAGGATGGCGCCGAGGCTGCCACCGTAGAGGCCGACGAAGACCAGCCCGAGTTGCAGGATCGTGATGGCGAGGGCCACTGGGGTCGGCATGGTCCCGGGGGTTTAAAGGGGCGTCGGGAACGCGCCCTCGTCAAAATAGCTACTTATGCCTACTTTGCCTCGTAGTGGCATCCGGGACATGTGGAATCCAGATTCTCGACCTGGACGGTCACATGGGCGATGCCGTAGCCGTCGGAGGCGCACCCCCGCACCGCGTGGGACACGGCCATGCCATCCACGGCGGCGCCGATGACGACATGGATGCTCATGCTGTCCACGCCACTCGTCAGGCTCCAGAGGTGCAGGTCATGGACGTCGGCAACGCCGTCCACGGCGAGGATGTCGCGTCGGAGGCGATCCGCATCCACATGCGCCGGCGACCCTTCGAGGAGGATGTGCAGGGTTTCCCGGGTGAGCTTCCACGTCCACACGAGGACGAGGGCGGCGATCACCAGCGTGAGGACCGGGTCGAGGATGTGCAGGTCGAACCAGAGGATGCCGATCCCCGCCGCGATGGCTGCCACGCTTCCGAGCGCATCCGCCATGACGTGGATGTAGGCACTCCGCATGTTCACGTTCTGTCGGGCGCCGGCGTGCAGGATGTACGCCATCCCGATGTTCACGGCGAGGCCGCCAAGACCCACGAGGAGGACGATGGGCCCGTCCACCGCGGGCGGGTCGGCGAGGCGCGTCCACGCCTCGTACACGAGGTAGAACCCGATGACCCAGAGCGCGAGGGCATTCAGGAACGCAGCCACGATCTCCCAGCGGTGGCTGCCGAAGGTGTGGCGCGACGTGGCCGGCCGACCGGCGAGGGTGATGGCGACGGCGGACAAGGCGACCGCGAGGACGTCCGTGAACACGTGCGCCGCATCCGAGAGGAGGACGAGGGAATTCGCGAGCCAGCCGCCGATGACCTCGGCCACGAGGAGGACGCTGGCGATGGTGAGGACGGTGAGGAGTCGTCGGCGGTTTTCCCGCCGGCCGTGGCCGGCAAGGACCCCATGCGCGTGGCCGGCGTCCCCATGGTCGTGGCCGTGGGCGTGGTCGTCCGTGTCCATCGCGGATGGCGCTCCCACTCGGGTCGCGGAAGTGGCGCGTGGCGCATGCGGAAAATGGCGGCCAAGCCCGCTTGGCATGGCATCGGCGAGGCGGCGCCGCACATCGCCCAGCATGTAGGCATCCACATCAACCTCGATGTGGACCTCGTTCCGGTTCGCATCGACCGTGACGTTCACGATGCCCGGAGTGCCGGCCAATGCGTCGTGGACGACGCCCGCACAATCCTCGCACGAACTGACGTCCACGGGGAGGGTGATGACGTTCCGGTCCCCCCGGGCATCGGTCACGGGCGGTATTGCAGCGGCTTGCGGCTTTTAGCTTGCCGTATCGTACCTGCTGCACGTCCGGCACCTCCCCGACGAGCGACGGCACCGACAAACCCATATGCCAAGGGAATGACTCGCCGGCCGATGTCGAGGCGCGTCGTGCGACTCCTTCCCGCCGTGATTGTGGCCATGGTGATGGTTGTCGCCACACCTGCCGCCAGCCACACGTCCGCGTTCTCCGAGGCGAAGGTGGCTGAGGTCGGGGGAACCTTCGTCCTCCTCGACTTCGAGCCGTCGCCGGTGTTCGCGGGCGAATCGCCCCGGGTGATCGTGCGCCTGTCCGAAGTCGGAACCAATGAGCCACTGCGCGAAGCCAACGTCACACTCGACCTGCGGGCGCCCGGCACCCCGGACCGCCGGATCACGCTCCCTGCCCTCTCCGAACCGGGGGCATACGCGCGGGCCCATCGCTTCGATGTTGCCGGCCTGTGGAACACCACTCTGGGATTCACGAATGCAACCGGTGAACGGATCACGGTGGATTTCGACGTCAGCATCTACCGCGACCTGCCGTTCCGGTTCCGGCCCGCGGACCCGATGCTCGACTTCTTCACGAACGAATCCGTCGACTTCCGCTGGATCCTCGAACACGCCGTATCCGGCAAGCGGTACACGGAACTCTCGGATCTGGAGATGCGGTTCGAACACTGGTCCGACGACCATACCGTGAAGTTCGGGACCGGGACCGTGCAAGGCTCCCACGAGGGCGACGGCCTGTGGTCGTTCCCGGTGGAATTCCGCGCGAAGGGCATGTACCACATCCAGTTCGGCTCCCGATCCGGGAACGTCACCTTCGACGAGGTGCCCATCCAGCACATCTACGCGCTCGATGCCGCACCCCAGGACGAGCCCGTCGTCGCCGAGGAGCGCAGGTTCGCCGGCATCATGCTCATCGCGGGCGGCGCGAGTTTCCTCGCCCTCATCGGCTACTTTGCGTTCCGCGGCTTGAAGAAGTGAGGGTGGGGACGCGCGCGAATCCGGTCCGCGGCCGTCCCGGGCGCGGCCGCGGTTCACGAGCGACGACGCGCAGCGACTGCCGCACCCACCATGACCGCGCCTGCGAGAAGAGCGCCCGCGCCGGGGCTCTCGTTACCTGCCTCGCCGGAACCGCCGTTGCCGCCCGTCCCGCCCACGGCCTGGACCGTCAGCGTGCCGCGCATGCCCGCTTCCTTGTGGCCGGGCACGGTGCAGTAGTACTCGAAGGATCCCGGCTTGTCCGCGGTGAAGGTCAACGTGGTTCCCTGGCCCGGTTGCAGGAGCTGGGTCTTCGCGTCATTCTCGTAGCCTTCGATCACAAAGTCGTGGCTGGATTTCTGGTTCGAGGGGACATCGATGGCGAGTTCCATGATGTCGCCTTGTCGGACACTCATGGCCTCCGGGGCAATGTGGAGGGACGGCTGGTCATGGAGGTACACCGTTTCCGAGTACGCGGCCGCGGTCGGGATGAGGGCAATCGCAACGAGCGCAAGCATGACGGTGGCGGCAACGGGGACAGTGCGGACGGTACGGACGGTGCGGACGGTGTGGACGGTGCGGACGGCACTGACGATGGGGGGAATTAGGTTCATGGGGTCAACCTTCCGGGTTCCTGTTCTCGATGATGGGTCCCGCTTCCGGGACCGAGAGTTTGAAGATGACGGCGTCGGGGTACGCATCCGCCTGTTCCACGAGGACAACCAGGTCGTAGTCGCCCGGAAGGCCGAATCCGGTCCGGCCGGTGAACGCGCCGGTCTCGTTGTCCCGGGTGAGTTCCTCCTGGGAGTTCCCGAACTCCGGGTTCGTCCGGTAGTTCAACGCGATGCGGACGACCGTGACGTTGAGGGCGGCACCGGTCTCCATGTGCCGGAATGTGGCATTGATCCCGTTCGCGCCAAGTTCCCCCGGATCGAGCACGACCCGTGCGAACACAGTGTCGCGTCCCGGCCCCTCCAGGATGAGGGGGCCGTCGCGGATCGTCCCGGCCGGGGGCGCCGTCGGTTCCAGTTCGCGGGCCGCGGTGCCGGCGAGGATTCCGGTCACGGCAAGGATGCCGGCAACAAGGATCACTTCCGCCACCAGCACGCGCCGGAAGCGGCCCGGAGTCACGTATTTCGCAAGGCCTCCGAGCTTCCGGCGCGCGTCCGGCTGGAATCCCGGGGCGAAGACCATGCGGTTCAGGACCCCAAGGAGGAGGACCGGCGCGACGAGGGCGAGCTTCAGGAGGAGGAGTTGCCCGTAACGTGTGGTGACAACGTCGCTCCACGAGGCGATGTGGGCCGCGGCGCTCCAGGTGCCCGTGATCACGATGGCGCCGATGCTCACGGTCGCAAGGGTGCTGAACGCGGCGACGAGTGGGGCGTACAGGCGGTCCCGTTCCGGCGCATCGAAGACCCGGGCGGCACGGGGGAGGGCAAAGGCGACGGCGGGGAGCGCGCCGGCCCATGCGCTCGCCGCGAGGAGGTGGACGACGTCCGCCACGAGGACGGAGCCGCCCACCCCTCCGGCATGGCTGGCGAAACTCGTGGTGACGAGGGCAGCGAGGGCGAACCCGAGGCTCAGCCAAGCGGTCCGCTCGACACGATGGGCGAGGACGAGGTCGAACGCGGCGAGGACAACGAAGAGGAAGCGCAACCCCAGGACCTTGCCGACGGTGGTCGAGGCCATGGCCTCCGGGATTCGAAGCACGGCAGCGATGCCGGCGACGTCCAAGGTGGTGGCCGCGAGGTCGGCGAGGAGCCCGATCGTCCCTGCCCCCGCAAGGAACAGGCCGAACCATGCGATCGCGAAGCTCACCCGACGATTCTGTCGGATGCCTTCATCGAAGATGCGCTCGCGGCCCCCGGCGGCGCGGCGCCACGCGGGGTGGAAGATGAGCAGGTGATACGCCAGGGAACCGGGGACGAGGAGGATGCCGGCGAAGCCCAGCGTCCGGAAGAGGCTGGATGCGACCGTCGGTCCCGTGTCGCCGCTGGTGAGGGTCACGTTGGCGGGCGGCGTGTAGTTGGCCACCGCCGGTTTCTCGCCCACCGTGAACGGATAGAACTCCCCGGTCTCGTGGCCGTCGCTCCGCCAGAGCGCCTTCCAGACGACGGTGTAGGTGCCATTCGACAGCGGTGCAAGGCGAACGGCCAATCGTGACGCGTCGCCGTCGGGATGGAATGCCCGACCCGTGCTCACGAGTTGCGAATCCTTGTCGAACACGCGCACGGAACTGAAGTCGACTTCGACGGCCTCGCTGAAGAAGACGGCGGCCCGCTCCGGTGCAACCGGTACAGCGCCGAACGGCTCCGGCGCACCACCGACCACGTACCCGTGGGCAGCAGCGGACGACGCGGCGCCGAGGAGCACGAGGAGGGTGGCGAGTGCGACGCGGGCGAACGAGACGGACATCAGGGCAGACCACGGAGCAAGGTTCGTTCGAAAAATGCGAAATGAAAATACGGCATAAGGGTTCCGGTTCTGCAAGTCGAACCATCGCCGGCGGTCATCCGATGCGTGCCACCACGAGCGCCGAGGATGTGGCCACCACGACGAGCACGGTCACGACCTCCAGCGCAAGGGGCGGCCACGGCATGCGACCCCGTTTCGCAAGGCGCGCGTTGACGAGGGCAAGGAGGAGGGCCACTGCGCCCGCTCCGGCCTTCACGGCAAACGCGATCGTTCCGCCCGGCGAATCGAAAGGGTTTGCCCGGACGAGGGTGAACAGGCCAGCCAACGCCGCGCCGCCCACGAGGAACGGGGCGTTCGTTGCGAAGGCCCGGCCGAATGCGCGCCGGTCCGCAGCAACGGCCCCGATGACGAGGGCGCCCAGCCACGCGAGGCCGAGGGTCGCATGAAGACTCGCGAACACGAGCCACGAAACGTCCTGGACCAGGGTTCCGGCCGGCGGTCGGACGATCCACACCGCCGGCACCACCGCAAGCCATGCGACTGCGCCCCATCGTGCAGGCTCCGGACGCATGACGGCGAGGGATCCGAGGATCACGATCGGAATGGACCACAGGATGGGGTCGCTGCCTCCGGTCGCCGAGGCCCCGGCGCCGGCGACCGCGAGCACGAGCCCGAGGAGCGTGACGCGGGCCTGCCGCGGCACCCATGCGCGGGCGCTCGGCAGGAGGAAGATGCGGGACATCCACGCGCCGAGGACAATGGCCGCGCCGATCATGAGGGCGGCCCTCGGAAGGATGTCGGTGACGTTCACGCGCCACCCATGGAAGGCGTCCCTTATGGCTCCTGCTCATCCCTGAGGGCCGTCGTCCCGGGGCGCGCCCATGCGGCACGGGGGACAAGCATATCCGCCGCCGCACCGCTCGGGCGTCATATGCGCCCGTCCCTCGCCGCGGCAGTGTTCCTCCTCCTCGCACCGGCAGCCGCCGGGTGTTTCACGTCCTCCATCGACGAGGACCCCGATCTCGCAGATCCCGCGCCGACGGAGCGACTTTCCGCGGCACAATGGAAGGGGCTCCTCACGACACCCCGATTCGACGGAATCACGAGCGTCGTCCATCGGATCACGGCGGCCGACGGCATCCAACTCAGCCTGACCCTGCACCTGCCGCAGGGATTGCCGGCGTCCGAGGCGATTCCCACCCTCCTCCAGATCACGCCGTACCAGTCGTTCATCGTTCCCCATGCGTCAACCCCCGTCATGGGCCCCCTGCCGCCCGGCGCATCATGGGGCGACCACGTGATCCGTGGCGCCGCATACGTGGAGGCGGATGCGCGCGGCACCAACGGCAGCGAAGGATGCCTCGACTTCGGCGGCAGCCTCGACCGGAGCGATGCCGCTGTGTTCATCGACTGGGTCCGCGCGCAGCCTTGGAGCAACGGCATCGTCGTCACCGACGGCGTCAGCCACCCCGGCATGGGCAGCGTGGTCGCCCACACCGCAAGCGCCGACCTCGCCGGCGCCCTCGCCCACGCCCCCGTGGTGAGCTACTATCAGGACGAGTGGCTCCAAGGCGCCAAGTTCGAGGACCAGTTCAATGGCGCCGCCTACCAGGCGGTCGAAGCGTCGCCGCCCATCCACCTCGACCCGGATGCGATCAAGGCGCAGGCGGCGCCGTGCTCCGGGAAGACGGCACTCGACTACAGCGTGGTGGACGGGCCGTTCAGCGACGTATGGCAGGACCGCGCCCTCAACCGCTACACCGCGATTGCCAATACGAGTCGGGCCCCCGTGCTCCTGACCCACGGCTTCGTCGACCTCAACGTCCATCCCGACCACAGTCAACTGTACTGGGATGCCCTCCCGGATGACTACCCGAAGAACATGATCCTCGGATGGTGGTACCACGGATGGCCGGACATGGCCGGACACGGCGCGGAACGCTTCAGCGACATCCGCCACCGCTGGCTGGATGCGACCCTCCACGGCATCGACAACGGACTCGACCGCGAACCCCGCGTCCTCGTCGAGGACTCGACGGGGATATGGCACGAGAGCCGTGACTGGCCCCTCGACGGGAGCGAGAGGATCACGATGAACGCGACGGCCGACGGGGCGCTCGTGGTCGGGAGCGGCGGCGACGCCGGGGACGCAAGCTACATGGATCGCCCCGGAACGACGCGCGGCCGATGGACCGATGCACACGTCGCATTCCGTACCGAACCCCTTGAGGGCGCCAGGCTCGTGACCGGGGTACCCGTCGTGCACCTCAATGCGGCCAGCACAGCAACCGCCACGAAGTGGGTGGCGTACCTCCTCGACGAAGCGCCCGACGGGACGTGGCAGCGCATCAGCCACGGATACGCCGACAGCCACACGTGGCAAAGCCCCGACACATGGATCGCCATCGAACCCGGGACGCCATACACATGGACCCTGTCCCTGATGCCCACAGCGGTCGTCGTGAAGGAAGGGCACCGCATCACCCTCGTCGTCGCCTCCAGCGACAGCCGCAACGTGGAGAACGCGAACGACGGCGCGTACTGTTTCGATGATTACCGCGGCGGTTGCTACAACCCGAGCGGTATCATCCCGGCCGAGAGTGCCGGGACCGCAGTGAACACGGTGTTCGTGGGCGGGGACGAAGGGACCCGGGTGGACCTTTCCTGGAGCGACCCGGCGGCGACGGCAATTGCGCCCAAGCCGGCGTAAGTGGAGTCGATCACAGCGGCGCCGGCCGGCGATGCCGCCGCCGCGACGTCCATTGACGCGCCTTGCGCCGGCCTCGCGGCGTGATGCGGAACACGCGGCCGGCCGGGGTCTCGATGGCTTCCGCGAGTCCGAGCGCGACGAGGGAGAACTCCGTGCTGAACTTGGGTTCATGGCCGAGAAGCGCTGCACGGACGTACTTCCGATCCACGGCGAGGGCACCGGCCAGTTGGCCGATGAACGCCTCGCCGAGGGAGCACAGCGAGATCAGGACTCCGCGTCGGATGCGGCTGCGTCGGAGGGACCTTTCACAAACTCCGCCTGCGAACATGGGGTGGGTGGAGGGGCTTGGAGGGTTTGAGATTCATCCGGAGGTTGCGTGACGTCGGGAGTGGCGGGCTGGGGCCGGTACCTCCCTACCGGCTGGAAACCGCCGGGG
>JBFILE010000042.1:0-16678 GCA_041599855.1 Thermoplasmatota archaeon | reverse complement strand
CGTACCCCCCGCTCATTCCGGACTTCACGCGACATCCGGAACCGCCATCCGAACGGGTGTGCCCTCACCCGTTCTCCGATCCCGGAACGGGTGGGGGCACACCCGTACCCCCTACAAAGCCCCGACTTCGCCCGCCCTCCGGAAATCCCGGCCCCGCGCCCTGACGCGCCATCGTCCGGGAAGGGCCAAATCCGTGGTCGGTCCTTCCGGCCCCGGAATCGCCTGCGCCGCACCGCCCGCAAATCCTCCACGATCAGGCCCACCTTCGGCGTTCCAACCCCACGGATGCGCGTGCGCTTCATCCGGGATGACGACCCATCCAGCGCCACATGAGCGAAGAGGTCGCAACCCTCGGTGGTGGGTGCTTCTGGTGTCTGGAGGCCGTGTACGAGGACCTCGAAGGCGTATCGAAGGTCGTGAGCGGCTACGCAGGGGGCGACGTGGACAAGCCGACCTACGAGCAGGTGTGCTCGGGGCGTACCGGCCATGCCGAAGTGGTGCAGGTCACGTTTGACCCTGATGTGACCACGTACCGGGAAATTCTTGAGGTGTTCTTCTCGATTCATGATCCGACGACGAAGGACCGTCAAGGGAACGATACCGGCTCCCAATACCGCTCCGTGATCTTCACCCATTCCGACGCGCAGCGGGAAACCGCTGAAGAAGTCGTCAAGGAGATCGCGGACGAGAAGATCTGGAGGAACGCGATCGTCACCGAGCGCGCGCCTTGCCCGACGTTCTTCCCGGCCGAGGATTACCATCAGGGCTACTACCAGAACAATCCAGCCCAAGGATATTGTTCCTTCGTGGTGGCACCCAAGGTCGCAAAATTCCGGAAGCGTTGGGCGGCGAAGCTCAAGTCCTGAACGGCACGCGCGAACACCCCTGCCGCAGGGACAAGGAAGCCGAGCAGGACATGAAGAGGGGAGTTCCAGAGGGCAGCGCCGCTTTGGCCGGCGCACCGCGCCGGAAGGAATCATGGGGGCAAAGCCCCCGAGGGCCAACCCGCAGGCTGGGAGGAAATTATCGGGGTCCCCAGGAAACGAGAGATCGGTGTTGCCGCACCAAGCTGGAGAGGAGAGCCCCGGAATGTGTTGCCAACCCTTGTGTCGTTCCGGGAGTATATCAAGAGGTTCGCAAACCTCTGTTCGAATCCTCGCGAACGCGCCTTTTTTTTGGGCTGGCGATCG
Source organism: Thermoplasmatota archaeon (assembly GCA_041599855.1). Classification (GTDB taxonomy): domain Archaea; phylum Thermoplasmatota; class SW-10-69-26; order JACQPN01; family JAJPHT01; genus JBFILE01. The sequence continues at coordinate 15,488 of JBFILE010000042.1, read as the reverse complement.
TGGGATCCCGACCCCGCATCCCCCGTCCCAGGCGAAGTCGGGAGCAGGTCATGGCAGGTGGCCTCAGCTCCCCATCAACCACGGCCAAGAGGGGGTGCGCGAGGATCCCGAACCCGCGTCCCCCGTCCACGGCGAAGTCGGCTGCAGGTCATATGAGGTGGCCTCAGCACCCCATCAACCTTGGCCGATGGGGGTGTGCGAAGGGGGCAAAACCCCCTCGCCCGGAGTCGCTCCCGTACGGCCGTAGGCGGCTTTGCCGCCGCCGGAGGCCGGGCCCAAAGGGGCGGCTCCGGAAGGAATGCAACAGGGGCGCGCAGCGCCCCTATTGCCCGCCGTCCAGAACCGGGTTGAGGCCCCACTCGGGTTCGAGGACGTACACACCGGTGTGCATGTCCGGGATGACGAGGTAGCCGCGGGCGTCCCAGCTGGCACCCCACACGAAGGGCACGTACGGGACCGGGGTCTGCACGAACATCGCGGGGAGCACGTTGATGGGCTCGCTCGGGAGGTACGCGGCGACGGTCGCCGGCTCCTTGAGGCGTTCTTCGGTGCTCACGTCGAGAACCCAGACGCCGCCGTGGTACCAGCTGATGGCGACCTGTCCTTGGGGCGTGGTCGCAATCTCGTGGATCGAGTAGAGGTACGAGGCCCACGGGACCGCACTCACGAAGGGCGGCGTCCACGTGCTCAGCATCTCGGGGTTTGCGGGGTCGGTGATGTCGAGGAATCCGACTTCGTCGGGGATTCCGCTGACGGACGCGAAGGATTCGCCGCCGAGGACGACGACGAAGCGGCCGGCGACGAGTTGCGGGATCACGGTCTGTTCATGCCACCCGCGCATCCCCTCGAAACCTTCCAGGATCGGCTCGGGCATGGCAGGGTCATTGATGTTGTAGATGGCGAGTTCGCCGGTTCCCGTCAGAAGGAGCCAGTCCCCGGTGATCGGGTGCTGGGCGACGGTGGAATCGTGTCGGCCGGCAACGTTGGCGACGACTTCGCCGGTCAACGTTTCCCGGTCGAAGCGGACGATGTCGACGCCGTTCGTGAACACATAGTCCACGCCGTCGATCTCGGCGACCTGCAGGTTGTGGGCGGCGTTCGTGGGCACGAAGGTGACGAACGCGGGGTTTGACTTGTCGCTCACGTCGACGATGGTGACGCCGCCCTTCGCGGTGCTGCCGTGGACGGCGTCCGGGTCTTCGCACGTTCCCTTGGCGAGTCCGCCGGGGGAGAGGGGCGCGATGACTTGGCAACCGAGGAAGACGTACTGTCCGTCGTTGGAGAACTTCGCAGTCCAGTCGGAGGCGACGGACGGGAAGTAGGAGAGGGGTTTGGGGTTCGTGGGGTCTGCGATGTCCACGATGATGAAGCCGAGGTCGCCTTCGAAGCCGGAGACGACGGCGTAGTCGCCCCAGACATCGATCTGGGTGATGGAGCCGCTCATTCCCGGGGGGAGGACGGATCCGACACCGGTGTGGCCCACGCGCTTGAGGCCGTGGCCACCCATGTGGAGCATGGGGAGCTGGTGGTTCCCGTGGTCGGGGTCCACAACGGTGCTGAAGTCGAAGTCGGGAATCGGAACCGTGAACGGTTCGAAGGTGGTCGTGGTCGGGGCAGGGTCCACGGGCTCGTTGGCGACGTCCACGGGGACGTTCACGCAGCCGGCGAATCCGGCGGCGAGGAGCGCGAGGGTGAGAAGGAAGGGTGATTGCTTCACTGCTGGGGCCTCCAGGCGGGGGGAGCCCTCGTCGGGTGGCATAAAGGCTTGCGCACCCGCGTGCACCAGGGCGACACGCAGAAGAGGTGGATGTGGTGCCAGCGGATCTCTGCCGTGGATGGGTTCGCCCGCGGCGTATCATTCGGGGCGCCGCTGCATGTGTGTGGGCCGAACCGATGCCCTCCCTGTGACAGGTCGCAGGGAGGGCGGGGTCGCGGCAGCGGCCCGTGGGCGCATGGCTCAAACGCGCTCGATGATCGTGGCGATGCCTTGCCCGAACCCGATGCACATGGTGGAGAGACCGTACGTCTTCCCGGTGCGTTCGAGTTCGTGGACGAGTTTCGTGATGAGGGCCGCGCCGGTGGCGCCGAGGGGGTGGCCGTGGGCGATGGCGCCTCCGTTCACGTTCGTCTTCTCCGTGGGCGCTCCCGTGTCCTTGGCCCATGCCATGGGGACGCTCGCGAAGGCTTCGTTGCATTCGAAGAGGTCGATCTGGTCGATGGACATCTCGGCCTTTTCGAGAACCCGCATCGTGGCCGGGATGGGGCCCGTGAGCATCATCGTGGGGTCGCTCCCGGTCACGTGCTGGGCGACGATGCGCGCTTTCGGCGTCCAGCCATGCTCGGCCGCCACATCGGGGGCGGTGATGAGGAGGGCGGCGGCACCGTCCACGATGCCCGAGGAGTTCCCCGCCGTCAGCTTCCCGTCGGGGCGGAAGGGCGTGGGGAGGCCGGCGAGCTTTTCGACGGTGGTGCCGGGGCGCGGGTGCTCGTCCTGGCTGACGACACGCGTCTCCCCATCCACGGTCGCTTCCACGGGAATGATCTGGGACTTGTAGTAGCCGGCGTCCACGGCGCGGGCGTACCGGTTCTGGGATTCGACGGCGAACGTGTCGAGGTCGGTGCGGCTGAAGCCCCATTTGTCTGCGATGCGTTCGGCGGCTTCGCCCTGGTGCGTCATCTCGAATGCGTCGGCGAGGGCTTCGGAGACGGGGCCCATGTCGCTCATGATGGGGACGCGCGTCATGTTCTCTACGCCGCCCGCGATGATGATGTCCGTGAACCCGGAGCGCACCTGTGCCGCGGCGAAGTTCACGGCCTGCTGGCCGGACCCGCACATGCGGTTGATCTGGACGCCGCCGACGACGTCGCCCCAGCCGGCGAGGAGCGCGCACTTGCGGGCGATGTTGCCGCCTTGTTCATCGGTGGGCGTGACGCAGCCGTAGATGACATCCTCGATCATGTCGGGGGTCAGGTTGTTGCGCTCGGTGAGCGCCCGCAGCGGTGCGGCGCCGAGGACTTCCGGGTGCGTGTCCTTGAATGAGCCCTTGCGCTTTCCGAAAGGTGTCCGGATCGCGTCCACGATGACGGCGTCCCTGATGGTCATGTCTGCGGCATGAGGCCTCGTGGTACTTGAGCGTGCGCTGTACGGGGGGAAAGTATCGCGGCGTGAGGGGTCCTTGGCTGCCCGGTTCCGGAATCGCCCCGAGGAGCATTCCCGCTGGTGGAAACGAGCACGGATCCGGTCATTCCACAGTCGTTTCCACGCCGGAACCAAACCACCACTTCCAAATACCCCGCCCTCTCCTCGATTCCCCGGGATGCCCCGATGCCTTTTCTCGACGAGCGAAAGCCCCCTGTGACGCAAGCGACCCTGGACGCCGCCAGGATGGATCTTCCCCGTGAGTACGGGTACCTCCGTGTGACGGAAGGAGACGGTGCGACGCTCCTTGTCCGCGTGCCCCGTGCGAAACCGGACTACAATTACGAGCTTGCCGTTGCCGCCCTCTATGTGTCCATGGATGACGTGAAGGACCTGAAGCATGTGCTCCTCGTGGGCGACGAGAGCACCGTGCGCATGGACCCGATCCGCCTGCGCGACCACGTGCGCGACCAACTCAACGAGGACGCCGAACTCGTGAAGCGGGCCCGGCGTGGCCTCGAACGCGAGTACGGGCGGAGCATTGTGAACAGCGAGATCAACGTGAACCACCACGCGCTCGCCATCCGCCTCCCCATCGGTAGCCTCGCCAACGCGACGGATGACCTGGTGATGCAGGCATGGCAGACCATGGGTCGCGAGTTCACGACGCTCATCCGTCAGGTCACCCACGTGTACCTCATCAGCGACGCCGACCACGGTCGCCTCGGCCGACGCGCCTTCGTCGAAGGGATCGACCCGACCCTCGTGGACGTGTTGGCGCAGGAACATGGGGCGAGCGCGAACCCGATCCACCTGAAGTACCAGTCCGCGGGCGGGCTCATCAGGTAACGGATTCCCATCGTATCCTGACGACCCGGCCGGGGGATGCGCATCTCCGGTACGGGTCCGGCGCCGGGTCATGGACGTCAGCAGCCAAGGGCATCGACCGGGAGGCCGCGCTGCTGCGGGCGAACGGAACGGCTTGAGCGCCACGGCGAATGAATCGCCTTGCGCAAGGTCGGCATCCTTTTCCCGGAAACGATCGCATCCAGTTCCGTGGACGACAAGAAGGCGTTCGGCGTCATTTCCGCCCTCGGCAAGAAGGCTGCGAGCCAGGCTGGCGCGCTTGAAGCGTTCCGATCTGCGCATTCGGCGGCTACATTGGCCGACGTCGTCCGATCCATCCACGGATTGCCCGAATCCATGATGACCGAGTTCGTTGATTCCCAGGTGACGGATGAGCGCTGGGAGAAGCTCCGGGCAAAGATCCTTCTTGCGATCAAGCTCGAAATGGGCCTCATCAAGCTCGGGACCGGCCATGGCGGTGCCGGCGGCAGTGGCATCCGGCCCGGATGAACCGGTGCCCGGGATGGCGGTCGGAGACCATTCCGGGTGGCGCGCGCGTCGCGCAGCACCCGGAAGGTCCCCGGTGAGCGTACCCGATTCCCCGCTTCCAGTCATGCCTGCGCTTGTTTGGGCGCCGATGCCGGGTCCGCAACGGCAACTGCGTGAATGGCTTTTTCAGGGGCCGGCCCGGACCCGTGACCATGCGCGAGTGGCACGACGGTCATCTCCGTGGGATCCTCCAGCACGTGGGCAAGGAAATCGCCAAGCAACCGGGGGCCATGGAGAAACTTCGGGTCCTCGAATCCTTGTCATCGTGTGATGACCTTCGCCGGTTCCTGTCCTCGCTTTCCGGCATCCACCTGGATGAGCCGGCACGTGATGCGGTCATCGCGTTCGCCTGTGAGGACTCCAATTGGCGGGATCGTGCGGGCGTCCTGAAGCGGGCGGTCGAGGAATCGTTCGCGAACCGCTTCAGTCCTTCTTCGTGAACACGGTCATGAGGGGACTCAGGGCTGCGGCCGGTGCGATTGCCGCAGCCATGGCCCGTGTGCCGCCGGTCACCCGGTGCTTCACGTAGGACCGGAAGGGCGAGCCGACCCGGTCGACGCGATGGTGGAGGGCAAGGGTGCCTACGATGGAAGCGGCGAGGGCGCCGATGATGATCCATTCGACGCTGCCGCCGAACGTCACGAAGTGGCGCGCGATGACGAAGTCCTGCACCATGTGGAGGCCCCAGAACACGGCCGGTACGGCATGCTTGGCGAGCAGGCAGGCGGCGATGACCACGGGCACCGCCCACGTCGTGTGCATGAAACCTTGCCAATTCGATCCCCAGGCACTCATCGTCGCGACCGAGAAGTCGGCTTGGAGGATGCCGCCATGGGCCATCACGTACCGGGGGAAATTGAGTGCGTGGTCCACATCGATGACGACGCCGAACAGGATGGCAAGCGTCCAGTGTCCCGGCGTGAGTCGGATGAGGCGTGAGATGACGAGCGCAACCAGGATGGTGGCGAGGAGGTGGGAGGGGAACATCATGGCGCGTCGGTGGTTCGATGCACGTCCTCCTTCATGGTCGAGCGGCGAGCGCTCCCGTGTCGGAGTGCGCTTTCGCGGGAGTTTCGATCAATCGATGGACGGCGTCCGCGACATCCCGTGCCCCCGCTTCGTGGGGAATCCGGAGCATGCGGATGTCGTCCACGTTCTCGAATGCCACTGACAACACGTGATCATAATGCTCGTGGAGGCGTGCCAGGCGGGTGAGCCAGTGTGCATGCCCGAATGCCCGGAGCCGGTGGTAGGCTTGGAGGTGGCGGGCACGGTCATCGTGCAGGTAGCTTACGATGCGTTCCACATATTCCGCGCTCGAAAGCGGGGCGGCCTCGAAGCCCCCGACGTTGCATCGTTGCAGCCATAGCGCGCGTCGTAGGGGCACGGCCGGGGACACGCGGGCACCCAGTTGCGCGGGTGCAGCGATCCATGTGCGCTTTGCGAGTCCATGGTGGATGACGGGACGCAGTCGTGGGGGGACGCGTCCGAGCAGTTGGTACCGCAGTCGCGCAAGGAACCGAATGGCTCCGGAGCGCAGGCGCCCATGGCCCGTGATTCCGGATGTCAAAGCTGGTCGATCCGCCACGTTGTAATCGTACACGTGGATGCTCTTGGGAAAGGGATGGAGCGTACCGTCCCGGCCGAGGAGGGACCAATCGTCGGCGAGGAAATCGTGGCCGCTCGCAAGGAGCTGCAGGAGAGCGGTCGTTTTTCCAGTGGCATTGGGCGCGGCAATGAGCGTGCCGACGCCGTTCCTTGCGACGGATGCCGCATGGACGAGTACACGGTCGGGCCAATGCATGCTGACCTCCGTCATTTCGAGGAGCATTCCCGATCGTGCGCGGGGGCCGTAACGGATGACGGCGGAATCCGGGTCGAGGCTTACGTGGTCGGGAAGGACGTCGAAACCGGCGTCGTGGAATCCGTGCCGCCCCACGTTTTCCGGGAGAATCCGGAGGTCGGGTTCGGCCACGGGGCCACCCGGCGGCTTTCCGGATACTCTGAATGCCCCGTATTCATGCTCGAACCAGCCGACCGCGGGGCCTTTGACCTCGACAACGTAGCCTGCGAAATCGAACGTGACGCAACCCTTCGCCGCGGCGGTCGAAGGCATGGCCTTGGCGCGTGTTGCGGGGCCGTCCGGTTTCAGGTGCGATCATCGACGGGACGGGGCGCGCCCGTCGTCGTCGCGGAGGTTCCGACCAGACGGATGCCGAGGCTGCGGTGGACGATAATCACGTAGAGCACATTTTTCGCCGTGAGCGCAAGGGAGGTGGCCACGGCGGCACCCGCGATGCCGGCGACTGGGATCAACCACGCGTTGAGTGCCACGTTGAGGGCGGCGGCGCCGAACACCACATTCCGGTGGAGTCGTTCATGGCCCGTCATGACCAGGAGGTGGGACATGGGGCCGGTCGCAAGCGCTACGGCTTCGCCACCGGCAAGGATCAGGAACGCCGCTTGCGCCATCAGGAATCCGGGGCCGAACAGTCCGAGCAGCGGGGCCGCGAAGATGAACGCAGTGGTCAGGTAAAGGGCGGCGAGGCACGCCATCAGGGCGGTGGTTGCCCGGGTGATGCCGGCGACGCGGGCCCGAGCCCCGGTGTGCCACCATCCGGCAAAGCGGGGGCCCACGATGCTGTTGACTGCCACAAGCGCCATGGAGGCGATGCCCGCCGTTCGGGCCGCAACGGCATACGCGCCCACCTCGGCATTGGATCGCCATATCCCGATCATGATCACGTCGGTGGTGGCCATGATGACACCGAGCGCTGCCACGGCGAACAGCGGAAGGCACGTTCGAAGAAGCATCCCGCGATCCAGGGGTTCCGGCTCGGCCGGGGCCCCGCCTTCGGCCCGTCGCCACGCCACCACGCTGAGGAGCAGCACCCCGACATTCCCGAGCACGAATGCGGCCACCGCGCCGGTCACTCCCCATTCGTCGGCCACCATGGCGAGGATCGCAACGAGGAGTATTGGCCGAAGGACCGCCTGAAGGATCACCGCGTCCCGATGACGCCCCGCGCCGTACAGGAGTTGCGCGTACATTTCACCGAGGCTGAGCGGGACGATTCCGAGGGCCATGAGTCGCATGGGCAGCGTGAGCGAGGGATTCCCGAAGACGACTCCTGCGAGGGTCGGGGCGAGGGCAACGACGAGGCTGGTCGCCGCCAACGATCCGGCAAGGGCGATGGGCATGGCCGCACGGTGGACGCCGTGGACGCCGGCCCGGTCGACTCCTGCTGCGCGCTCGGCGGTGAAGCGCAGCACGCCATGGTCGAGGCCGACGCGACCGAGGATGGCGGCAATGGTGACCACGCCCGCGGCGAGAAAGTAGGCGCCGCTTCCGTCCGCACCGAGCCGTTGGCCGAGGATGACGGTGAATGCGAATGCGACGGCTGCTCCGATGCCTTTGCCCACGATGACGAACGAGCTGCCGCGGATGACAGCCCCGATGTCGCCGTCGAGGCGTTGGCGGAATCCATGGAAATGGCGAGTCCAAGCGCCCGGGCCGCCGGTTCGCCCTCGCGCCCCCGGAGGCACCCTGGGCGGCACGTGCCGGGCTGGGGCGGTCGAAGCAAGGCCATCGTGGTGCAATGGTCGAATTCACGGAGAATCGCTTCGGGCCTGGCGCGGGGCCGCTGCCGGTCGGAGGGCCCCGGCTTCCGGTTCCGGGAATCGGATCGCTTCCAGCGCGACCCGCAGGGCGGCACCATCCGGGTACCTTGACCCGGGATCCAACGCCCGTGCCCGCGCGACGACCTCCATGACGGCAGGCGGCGCGCCGGGCGGGATCACTTCGCCGTTCCGTGGCAGGCGCCCCGTGAGCATTTCGAAGAGGACCGTGCCGGCGGCGTACACGTCCCAATTCTTCTCCGGCACGCCGCCCCGGAGCGCTTCGGGGGGCAGGTACGCAGGGGTGCCGGGGAGGCGCGGGTCAAGGAGATCCGTGATCGTGTCATCCACGTCGATGGCGGCGGAGGCGCCGAAATCGGCGAGGCGGGCGCGGCCTTCGGCCGTGAGGAGCACGTTGGAGGGTTTCACGTCCCGGTGGACGAACCCTGCTTCGTGCACCACGGATAAGCAATCCGCGATGTCGCGGGCGGCCCGAATGGCGGAAGGCGCCGCAACGGGTCCGCCGGCGGTGAGCCGATCCGCGAGGGATCCTGCCGGGTGATAGGCGGAGATGAGGAACGCCCGATTCCCGTCCACGATCCAATCGCTCGCGGTGACGATGCGGGGGTCCTGAAGCACGCGCGCCGCCGCCACCTCACGATCGATCAGGGCCGCCGCGCTTGCGCCGCCCGCGGATTCCACTTCCTTGATGACTGCGTAATCATCGGTTTCGCGATCCCGGGCGAGCAGCACGCGGCCGTGCGCACCATCGGCGAGGGACTTCTGGATCGTGTAGCGGCCGGCGAGGACATCACCGGCCCGGAGTTTCGGGCTTGCGGGTGCCACCGTATCCGCGAGCCGGGCTTCCGCCTCCGAGAGGCCGAGGAACGTGCGCATGCGCGTAAGGTCCTCGAACGGCAGGCGACCGGCATGTGCGGCTCGGGATGCTTCGCGGTACACTTCGAGCCTGCGCAGGCGACGGTACGCGAGGTCGGCATCCCGTGCGGGGGGGAAAATCCTGTTTGCGACGTGGCGCGCGAGCGTCACGGTCTGGCTCGCGGCAAGGACCAGCACCGCGAGGATTCCGAAGATGTGCCACGGGATCCCACCCTGGGTGCCCATGGTGCCTTCGATCAGCAGGGTGGAAGCCACGATGAGGCTGACCATGGTGGCCGTGACCACGCCCATGATGAGGATGCGGCGCGCCTTCGGATCGAAGTCGAACACCTGGTTCGCAAGGATCGCGGGGGCGACAAGGGCGGCGAACACGATCCATCGGATCGCAAAGCGGCTGTGGTAGACCACTGCGTAGAACAGGTGTCGGAGGCTTCCGACCTCGCCGTGTTCACCGCCGAACGTCACGAGGTTGATGAAGCTGGGGAGGACCAGGAAGGCTTGGACGCCGGCGCCGAGGATCGCGACCGCAAGGAGGGTCGATCGGAGGGCTTGGCGACGGGCTGCCGGCACGATGGGGCGGAAGATGAGCAGGACCGCGAGAACGACCGCTGCGTAGATCGACATGGAGAACGCGCCCCGGAAGAGGTCCTGGAGCGCGGGCGACGCCGCAGCCCCGAGCCATCCGGAAACGACCTGTCCGGTGCGGTAGTCGAGGAGCGCAGGCACAAGCCGGTAGAACGCGAGGAGTCCGAATCCGACGAGGAACGCCCGCGGCAATGCGGCCGGCTCGTCCGCCGGACGCCGGAATTCGCGGATGAGGAAGCCGAGGAAGACCGCGATGTACGTGGTTGTCACGTACACTTCGATGACCGTGTTCGTGGGGGTCCCGCGGGATACGGCCGCCTGCGGATCGAGGAAGAACAATGCCTGCGCAACCAAGGCCGCCGCGCCCACGGCAAGCAGCACCGTGCGGGACCCGAAGCGATTGGCGCGCGGATACACGCCCGCGAACATGACGAGGGCGACCGGGTCCACGAGTTGGATCATCATCGCGAGATTCAGCGCCAGTTGTGCAATGGCGGGGCGCACGGGGCCGCCGGGCGGCGTCAGGGTGTTCGCCACTGCAACCAGGGCGTAGTTCGCTGCCACGAGGGCAAGGAAGATCGCGAACCATCGATTTGCGGAATCGCGCACCCGGGTGCGTGCGACGACGCACGCGGAAACGCCGAGGATGGCTGCGGCGATGAGGCTCGGCAGCGAATTCACGACATTCTCGGGATTGATCATCAACTCACCTCGGGCCGCTCCGTCATGGGGGGGGGGGCCCGGACAATTTCGGATAGGCTCCGAATCTCGGGGGGACACGTCAATCTGGTGTAATTAGGTTTGAGGCACCGTCGAACGAAGAAGTGGGACCGGTTCAGGTCATCAGGGATTTCCGGCACAACGCCCGGTCGCTTACCATGCTCGGCGGAATCGAGTGACGCTTAAATATGTCCCGCCTGATCGGCCATCATTCCCGGGCTTGCCCTGCGGCATCCCGTCCCGGAGGTTCCCGTCATGGATTTCGAATTGACCGAGGAAGAGCGCGCGATCCAGAAGATGGTCCGCGAGTTCGCGGAGAAGGAAGTCGCGCCCCGAGCGAACGAGATCGAGGAGAAGGGCGTCTGGAACACGGACATCCTGAAGCAGTGCGCGGCACTCGGCCTTGCCGGCATGACGGTGAAGCCGGAACTCGGCGGCGCGGGGGTTTCCACCATCGCGTACAACATCGCGATCCAGGAGATCAGCGCAGCTTCGGGAAGCCTCGGCATCACCCTCGCGGCCCACAACGGTCTCGGCACGAGCCAGATCTACACGCAGGGAACGGACGCCCAGCGGGAGAAGTACATCCCTGAACTCGCCCGCGGCGAGAAGTGGGGCTGCTGGGGGCTCACTGAACCCGGAGCAGGTTCCGACGCGGCAGGCCTTGCGACCACCGCTGTCCGTGAAGGCGACGGATGGAAGCTCAACGGGCAGAAGGTCTTCGCAACGAACGGCCACTTCGCGGACACGTTCACCATCATGGCGAAGACGGACACGACGAAGGGCGCGTCCGGCATCACCGCGTTCATCATCGAGAAGGGCGCGAAAGGCCTCATCCTCGGCAAGCTCGAAGAGAAGCTCGGCCTCCACGGCTCGGCCACGAGCCAGATCTTCCTCGAAGACTGCTTCGTGCCCGACGCGCAGGTCGTCGGCGGCGAAGCCGGCATCGGCAAGGGATTCATCGGCGCCATGAAGACCCTCGACGCGGGCCGCATCGCCATCGGCAGCCTCGCACTCGGCCTCGCTGACGGCGCGTACCGCGTCGCCCTCGACTACGCGAAGGAGCGCCAGCAGTTCGGCAAGAAGATCGGTGCCTTCCAGGCCATCCAGTTCAAGCTCGCCACCATGGCGACGGAACTCGACGCGAGCCGCCTCCTCCTCTACCGCGCCGCGGCCCTCAAGGATGCGGGCAAGGACTTCACGCAGGAAGCGAGCATGGCGAAGCTCTACGCGAGCGAAGCCGGCATGCGCGCGACGACCGAGGCCATCCAGATCCTCGGCGGCAACGGCTACACCACGGACTACCCCGTGGAGCGCGCCTTCCGCGACGTCAAGCTCTGCGAGATCGGCGAAGGGTCCAGCGAAGTTCAGCGCATGGTCATCGCGCGCGGCCTTGGACTGCCGAGGTAAGGCGGCGAGTCGCGCCGGGCGCGGCAGGCGATTCGGGGCCCCTGCCCTTCCTGCGGGGGCCTTGTCACTCCCCTCGCGTATCCCGCGGGGGCCATTGCGTGCCCCCGAACACCCGTGCCGTCACTGAGGGTGCCATGGAACGGAATCGCGCCGGGCATCCCTGCGGAATGACTTCCCTGGACGAGTCACCGCAGGCCTCCCGAGGCAGTTTCGTGGACCGTCCGGATCGGCTCGCTGCCCCCGGCCGCCTACGGCGCACTTCGTCCGAAACCGAAGCTGTTTAGAAAAGGAGCATACGGTAGGGGTTCGGGCGCCTGGCGGGCACTCGAGGGTTACCACCCCCATCCAATGACCGTGCCCGGGGCGTCCACTTTGACTGCTGCACAGGACGTGCATGAACTTCGCGGCCACGGAACTTGCGCGACGGGTCAGGCACGGCCAACAGGCCGATGCCTCCGCTGACGCCGGCGCCCGTCTCACACCGTCTTCTCAAGGCTCCGCCGGATGTCCAGCGTCACCTCGTCCAGCGTCCGCTCCGCCTCATCGAGGTCCCGCGCCACATCCGCGGGCACGTCCCCGATGCGGACGAGGTCGCCGCGCAGGACTTCGACGTTGCGGCTCAGGTCATCGAGCATCTTCACGCTGCGAAGGGTGTCATCGAGCTCGGGCGGCGCCTTGCTTCCGGCGCGCTGCGCGATGACGAATGCGATGAGGAACGACGTGATGGCGAACGCCACGATCGTGAATCCCGTGACGCCCACATCCGGGCCCGTGGAGGCGGCGTCGCCCCCCGTCGTCTGCGCCGCGGCCCGCGACGCGACTGCGGCCACCGCCAGGAGGGCGCCCTGGATCGCGCGTGAGATCCGCATCAGCGTGCACCTCCGCGCTTCTTCAAGCCGCCTTCGAGGCGGTTCAGGTCGTTCGCGACGTTCGTGAGGCTCGTGCTCATGACGAGGAGCGTTCCGCTCAGGTCGCGGACGCGGTCGTTCTGGGCAATCTTGCCGCTCACCCCTTTCAGGCGAAGGGCAGTCTGCTGGACGCGGGGCCGGTTCGTGGCCAGGCTGTTCTGCAGGCTGCCGGTGTGCGGGCGGCTGGACAGGGTTCCCACGAAGAACCCTGCGACGGCGGCGACGAGGATGCTCACGACGAGCAGGAACAGGATGAGGACGCCGTTCGATTCCTCGGGCGGCGCGTTGAGGTCCTTTCCCTGCGGGTTGCCGCCGGGGCCCGTGGCATTGTCCTGCGCGAGGGCGGTGGGGGCAGCCAGGGCGAGTGCGAAGACGAGCGCGAGGGCGAGCGCGAAGGCGAATGCGGGGGCCGGGGCGCGAGCCGGGGTCCGCGCGATGCCGGCCGCCGCGCTCGGGGCCAAACGGGTACGGGAGGTCATTCAGGCGCCTCCTTGTTGTCGCGGACGATGCGTTCGAGGAGCGCGTCCTCCTCGCCCGTGGCATCCGCCCCGGCTGCGCCGCGGGATGCCGGGGTGATCCGACGCGTGCCCCGCGAGGAATCCTTCTGGGGGCCTGCCTTCTGCTTCATCTCCACGTTGAGGTCAGCGACCCGCTCGCCCAGATTGTGGAGCACCATTTCGAGGCCGTCCACGACGCTCACACTCCGCTTCACCTTCTCGTCGAGTTCGCGCACGGTGCGCTCGTGGCGGCTCACCATGCTCGAGGTGGAACGGTCATCGACGGGGAGGGATTTCACGAATCGGCGAAGGTCCTCCGCGTACGCCGTGACCTCCCCCTGGAGCACCCCCTTCGCGCGCTCCGTGATGTTCAGCAGGTTCTCGACGTCCGCCGCGAGGGCGTCCGCCATCTCGATCATGCCGTTCAGCCTTTTTTTGTCCCGGGGCGGGTGCTTCGTGCTCTTGAGCTGCGTGTGGATGCGGGAGAGGCGGTCGATGAGCGCATGCTCCTCCTCGTTCGTCACCTGCACGTAGTGGGTGACCTGCTCGTTGAACTCGGCGAGGAGCACGCTCACGCGGTCCACGTGACTCGTGAGGGTCGTGAGGTGCCGGCGCGTCGCTTCCTCGGGGAGGGGCGGGAGGGCGTCGAACTCCTTCAGGACGCGGCCGAGGGCGTCCCGGAACGTCTCGATGTCCACGAGGCCTTCGGCGATGACCGGGGGGATCTGCCCCCACTTCGCCGCGGGGTCGAGGGGCGCGTAGTCGCTCCAGAACTGGGTGATGCGGTCATTCGTGCCGCTCGCATTCATGCGATCCACGTGGAGGCCCGTCATCTCCTTGAACGCGACCGGGTCGCCGTAGAGGAAGGCGTGGTGCTGGATGAGCTCGGGATCGCCCGCGAGCTTGTCGTATTCCGGCGTCAGCCACTCCAGTTCCTTGAGGCGCGGCGGATAGCCGGGGGCGACGGGGCTGATCTGGAGACCGATCATCCAGGAATAGAGGCCGACCTCGTAGCGCTTGATCTCGCTCGGGAGGGACTTCACTTCGGCGCGTTTCGCCACGTAGTTCTCCACGATCTCCTTGAAGGCGCGGGCCCCGAGCTTCTCGGGGTCGATGTTGTCCCGGTGACTCGCGATCATGGCGAGGACCATCCAGAGTTGATCGTCCGTGATCACGGGGTTGCCGCTGGAATCGAACTTGACGAACCCGTAGCTCGCCATCATGCGGAGCACGTCCGCCTTGAACAGGTTCGCCGTATGGAATGCCATCCTGTAGTTCAGGAGCGGCATGAACAGGATCCGGTTCTTCCCGACGACCTCCATGGTCTTGTCGAGGTACTCGGGCGTGCGGTCCAGCATCTCCATCATGCCGCGGAAGCTCATGGAATGCATCTGGGATCGCTTCTCGGAGATGCGTTTGACCTCGTCCGGCGACAGGGGCGGCGTGTACGCCGTGCTCTTCAATTCGGGCTTCGCGAGCTTCTGGAGGAGGGTGAGCCGCTGGTTCTCGAACTTGGTGATCCGGTCCTCGGCTGTCGAGAGTTGACCTTCGAGGTCGGGGACCTGGCGTTCGAGTTCCTCAAGGGACCGGCGATCCTTCTTGAGGCCTTCCTCCAGGGTCGTGATGTCCTCGTTGAAGCGGACGAACTCGTCCTTGTTGAGGCTGAAGATCCCTCCGGCCCGCAGCTTGCGGGCGCGTTCGAGGGCGTGCTCGATGGATTCCTCCATCTTCGCGAGGCGCACCTTGCGGTCCTGGATGTCGTGGAATCCGCCGTCGACGGCGTTCGTGATCCGCGGCATCGCGGCCTTCGTTGCGGCAATCTTGTCCTCGACCTCGAAGAGGTCCTCCAGCGTTTCCACGGGGAAGACCGCGTTGTAGGTGCCGAAGGTCGCGAACATGTGGCTGGAGCCCTTGATCAGGGTCCGGATGTCCTGCAGGTCCACCCACCCGCCGCCTTTCCCGAGCTGCGGGTTCACCTCCTTCACGGAGTTCGGGATGAGACCCAGGTCCACGGTGAACCGGGTGATGGCCTTCGTGACCTCGTCGTCGCGCTCGATGCCGGTCTGCTCGCGGCCCACGATGAAGTACAGCTCGAAGGGGTTCGAGAAGTCCCGGCCGCCGACGATGACGGGGTCCTTGTGGCTGAGCAGGAAATGGAGTTCTTTCAAGAGGGCGACGCCGTTCGCCCGCTGGATCGTCTCGTTCCGGCTCGGCAGGACGCCGAGGCCGAAGATCATGGGCTCCTGCCCGATGAGGTCCGTCATGTTGCGACGGAGGTCGAGGGTGAAGTCGATGCACATGCCGGACCCGGTCCCGCCG